>JAGFJJ010000045.1 GCA_024102815.1 Phycisphaerae bacterium | reverse complement strand
GGCGACGTGCTGGTAACGGGTCGGTTCATGGCTCACCGTCGGTCGCGGAACGTCGGGCGTCGTCCGCACGACCGCCATGCACCGAGCCCAACGCACCCCGCGCCGCTCTTCTCTTCTCGCTATTGCCTACTGCCTACTGCCAACTGCCTTCTTCCCCTCGGTGCCTCCGTGGCTTCGTGGCTTGTTCCTATTGCCTATTGCCTATTGCCTATTGCCTATTGCCTTCTTCCTACTTCTCAATCCAGTTCTTGATATCGTCGCTGCCTTCCTTGCCGCCGTCGTCCTTGCCGTCCGGACCGCGACTCCAAAGATCGTATCCGTCCTCGTGGACGTCACCGGGTGAACGGTACTCGTACCCCGCACCCCAGGGGTCCTTCAGCTCCTCGAAATCACCTTCCAGGTACGGTCCCGTGTAACGCGCGTCGTCCACCTGGTCCTTCTTCTGATAGAGCGCCGCCAGCCCCTCGTCCGTTTCCGGGTACCGCCCCATGTCCCACTTGTAGGCTTCCAGCGCCTTTCCGATGGGACCGTTCCGGCCGACCTGCGCTTCGGCGATCTTAATCTGCGCCTGGCGCGCCTGGCCGAACAGCCGGGGAATGGCGAACGCCGCCAGCAGGGCCAGAATTCCTGCCACCAGCAGCACCTCGATAAGGGTAAAGCCGCGCCGTCGTTGCTGTTTCCTGCGTCCAGCCATGTTTCTCGCTCCTCGATTCTCTTCTCGGGTCCAGCCCGCTTGTCGAAATCCGGTCTCGCCTATTTCACTGCCGTGCCCATCGTCAGAATCGGCAGCAGCAGCGCCACAAGAATACAGAATACCACCGAGGCCATGATCACCAGCAGAATAGGCTCCAGCACGCGAACCCCCAGATCGATCTGTCTGGCGGTGCGGGCCTCGTTGGTGTCCGCTATTTGTACCAGCACCGTCTCCAGAGAGTTGCTCTCTTCCGCCACGGCGATCATATCCACCACCGCGGGCGGAAAGAGCCCGCTGTCGCCCAGCGGCTTGGAAAGTGCCGCCCCCTTCTTCACACTGTCCGCCGATTCCTCGATCACGCCCGACAGAATCTCGTTTCCCGCCGAATCCTTGGCCACTTTCAGGGCCTGGAGGATCGGAACGCCGTTGTGCAGCATCGTGCCCAGAATCCGGCAGAAACGGCAGATGGCCACCATCGTCAGGATATTGCCCAGAATCGGCGCGCGCAGTTTGAATCGCGCAAACGTCGACTTCCCCGCTTCCGTATTGAGCAGCGTCCAGATCGCCCCGATCACCGCCACCAGGCCAAAGCCCATAAGCATGTAGTGATCGCGGATCGCATCGCAGAGCCAGAAAACAGCCACCGTCAGGGCGTTGAACGTTTCTGGGCGAAGGTGCTCCCGCAGCTTCGGAACGACGAAAAGCATCAATAGCAGCACGACCATCGAGCCCACGAACACCAGGATGGCGGGGTAGATCATCGCCCCGATAACCTTGTTGCGCAGCTCGTCCTGCTTCTCCGAAAACGTGGCAATACGCTGGAGCACGTCCTCGAGAAAACCACCCGCCTCGCCCGCCCGCACCATCGAGGCGTACAAGCTCGAAAACACCTGCGGGTGCTTGGCCATGGCGTCGCCCAGCGACGTGCCCCCGGCCACGTCCTCGCGCAGTTCCCTAATGACCTGCGTCAGGGCGCCTTGCGACGCCTGCCGCGACAGCACATCCAGCGATCTCAGCATTGGCACGCCCGCTTTGAGCAGGTCGGCCAACTGGCTGTAGAACGTCGTAAGGTGGTGCGATTTGACCCGCCGCCGCCGAATCCCCAGGCCCCCCTGATCCACCCCTTCTGTCACAGAAACGGGGAAAAGGGCCTTTTCTTCAAGCTGGCGCAGGGCAACCTGGTAGTTCTCAGCCGTGAGAACCCCGTTTACCGCCCCGCCGCTGGCGTTGACCGCTTTGTAGGTGAAGCTAGGCATGTGGCCGTAACCTCATCATTTGCAATACATTATCGTACAACAAGTCTGTGTGAACGGGATTCTCCTCGAAGCGGAGCGTACAACGCCTCCCCATTGTACCACGCTCCCCGGCGGGCGTTGCATTTGACAAAAAATCCTGTCAAGAAAAATTTTGTTTTCAATTCGCACCGCCGCGCTCGGTTACGTTCCGTTCGCGGCCGTGGCGCGCTGAAGCTCCTCTACCATGCGCTCGATGACGTCGTGGATGCTCATGTTGCTGGTGTCGATGACCACGGCCGCGCCGGGGGCGAGGAGTGCTTCCCATTGCCGGGCGTCGACGTCGTCGCGGCTGCGGAGGTTGTGGCGGATGGCATCGACGGAGACGGACTCGCCTTCGGCCTGCATCTCGAGGTAGCGGCGGCGGGCGCGGGTGTCGATGTCGGCGTCGAGGACGAATTTCATGTCGGCGTCGGGAAAGACCACGCTGCCCTGGTCGCGGCCTTCGGACACGCAGGACTTGAGCTGACGGGCGATGCGGCGCTGGCGCTCGACGAGGATGCTGCGGATCGGCTGGCAGACGGCCACGCGGGAGGTGACGCTGCTGACCTCCAACGAGCGGATGGCTTCGCTCACGTCGTGGCCGTCGACGCGGACGCGGGTGTGGGTCGGCCCGCAGTCCAGTTCGAGATCGGCGTCGCGGGCGACGACGAGCAGCGCCTGCGGATCGGCGAGGTCGATTCCGCGTTTGAGCGCGGCCCAGGCGATCGCTCGATACATCGCCCCGGTGTCGAGGTAGGCGATTTCCAGTCGTGCGGCCAGCTTTCGCGCCGCGGTGGATTTTCCTGAACCGGCCGGTCCGTCGATGGTGATGATCATGTGCTTCATCCAGTCCTTTGGAGAGGCGGCCCGACGAACTCCAGGTCGAACTTGCGGAACGCTTCCGCCAGCGTCTCGGGCGTGACGCGGCCTTCGCGTGCGAGGCGGTCCGCTTCGCGGAACGGGCCTTCGAGCCCGCCCGGGCAGCAGGTGATGATCATGCGGCTGGGCGTGGTGCCCGCGTTCATGAACGTGTGCACGCTGCCGCGCGGGGCGAACACCGACCCGCCGGCGGTGAGGACGACCTCGCGCCCGTCTATAGCGAATTTCACGGTTCCTTCAACAACGAAGAAATGTTCGTCGTCCCGGCCGTGGCGGTGAAGGGGCGGACCGTTGCCGGGATCGGTGGTGTTTTCGAACACGACGCACCGGCCGTCGGTCATGCTCGAATCGGCGAGAATGCGGACGCGATCGCCGACGACATTGAGGATTTCGCCTTGGTCGGGGGATAGGACGAGAGGTGTGGACATAGACGATTCCTGGTCATTCTTGCCATATTCCGCTGGAGGCGCACGTTGCGTCCCGGCGAGGCGGTGGCGCGGGAGACTCTACGAAGGCGAGGTCGGGGGGACAAGCGGCGGGCGGCATGGCCCGGGAACCGTTTTCGCTTGACTGCCGCCTCATATGTAGCGCATAATAGTAGACATAGATTGATGGTTCTTTGCGGAAAGGAGGTGTCGTGTGTATTTCGTTGCGTTAGATCAATCCACGGGGCCTCGCTGCGCGAAGAGCTGCTGATCTTCATTCCTTCACCGGCTCGACGCAAGCCGGGCTCCCTTAGCAGAACCTAGATACTTGAGTTCCAGGGCGCCGCTGCGCGCGTTGCCCCGTTCAAGCTAAGCAAGGAGCGTTTATGCCATCGAGCAAACGCAATAAGGAAGATCTGCGCGCTTATAGCGCGGAACTTCACCCGGATGACGGAATCGACCCGCGAGAAGACAAGAAGCACACGGTCGACCGGACCAAGAAGGACGATCGGAAGCTGCAGCAACTGTGTAAGCAAGTCGCAAGTGTGTTGAGGCTTGTCCTACCGAGTCTTGACGTATTGACGGACGTAGCGGTAGTAAGCGTCGTACCCGCACCCAACGCCGGGCGCCTACGAGTGATTGTCGCGGCTCCCGATACCGCTGACCGCCAGCATATTGCCATGCGCATTGAGCACTGCAGCGGTTACCTGCGATGGGAGGTGGGACAAGCGGTTGCACGACGTCGTGTGCCTGAGCTCGTATTTTCGATCATTTCGGGAGAGGTAACACATGAGTGACTCCGTGAAAGCGAATTCATGGTTGGTCGACCCAATGGAACCAGCAATCTCTCGTACAATTGAGCGGCTATGCTCCGCGCCGGATGTCGCCCGTGTCGCGGTGATGCCTGATGTGCACCTTGCGGCCGGTGTGAGCAACGGGGTCGTTGTGGCAACGAACCATTTCGTCTATCCGGCGGCCGTCGGCGGTGACATTGGATGTGGCTTCGCCGTCGTCAGCTTCCTGGGATCTGCTTCTCCACTGAATCGGCGTGCCGCGGCGGAAGCGGTCCTCGCCTCATTGCCACGGGCAGTGCCCGTCATGCGTCATCGCAGGCGATCCGGATTGCCTGAACTGTGCGGGGATCTGGATGCCCGTTCATTGAGTCGGCCCGATTTGGTCGCCAAGGCGCTCAGTGTTGGGCGAGAGGAATTGGGCACGCTCGGCCGGGGCAATCATTTCCTCGAATTCCAGCAGGACGACGAGGGGCGATTGTGGGCGATGGTACACAGTGGGTCACGAGCCATGGGGCAGCACATAACGGCAGCCCACCTGCAGCAAGCTCGGGCGGTTGGTGGTGGATTGGCGTGGCTGGACGCTGACACTGGCAACGGACAGGCGTACCTGAATGATGTGGCCTGGGCGAGGCGGTACGCGTCTGAGAGCCGCCGACGGATGTTGAGCGAAGCCGCCACGATCATCGAGAGCACCCTTGGACTCAGGCCGGATTGCGAGACTTGGCTCGACACAGATCACAATCACGTGCAACGAGAGGAGCATGGCGGTAACCCGATGTGGGTACACCGAAAAGGGGCGAATGTGGCGAGATCCGGATTGCGTAACGTAATACCCGGATCGATGGCAACACACACGTATCATGTTGAAGGTCGCGGCGAGCGGGCCTCGTTGTCATCGAGCTCACATGGCGCGGGCCGAAGGCTCAGCCGTGGCGCAGCGCGAACCAAGGTACGCCGCAAGGATCTTTCGCGCCAGTTTGCCGACATCTGGATTGACGCGAAGATCATGGGCAAGCTTGCTGACGAATCGCCCGCAGCCTACAAGGACATCGATGCAGTAATGCGAGCTCAGCGAGAGTTGGTGCGGATCGTCCGGCGGTTACGACCGATTGTCTGCTACAAAGGCGTTTGAGAGCATGTTCACGCCGAAGACGCCGTGGACATGGCACGCAACGTTGTGGAGTGAGGACGCGCGGGGGAATCGTACCGTCAGGACCCTCGCAAGACGACAACCTCGTCACCCGTGGCGCGGTCGAAGGTGGCGGCGATCTGGATGGCTCGGCGAGCCAGTCGCTCAGGGTCCTGCTCCGCGTCCCACAAGGCCTCCAAGGCGCCGTTGGCATGGGGAGCACCCGAGCCGATCGCGCAGAATCCCTCGTGCCGCGAGATGCTCAGGATCTCCCTGACGTCGAAGATGCCAGTGCGATTGACGATCAGGAATTGGGCCTGGAGGTCTGCGAACGGCGATGGATCGTCGCCGTCGGGAGTTTCTTGAACGTAATGATAATTCTGCCTGAGGTCGCGCCAGAACTCCAACATGAAGGCGAGAATTTCCGACTCGCTGTCAAGGGCTGAGGTCCTCTTGCGCTCGTCGAGCCAGTGATTGAGGATGTTCACGTAAACGGAGAGTCCGCTGACGCCTATCAAGGAATCGGCGAAGCGCATGATTTTGGATTGCGGTCGCTGTCGCGCGGAGTAGCTGGGGCCGGTGGTGACGAGCGTGTCGGCCGCAAGGAGGAATTGGCCGTCTCGCTGAATGGCGACGATTGTTGACATATCGATGATTCCTCTTGCTGCGCCAACCGGCGCGAGTTCGTCGACGCGGTTTGTACGCGCGGGCTGAAGCCGCGCGGCTCAGAAGAGGCGCCGGCCGGGAAACTCTACGAAGGCGAGGTCGGCGGGACAAGCGGCGGGCGGTTCGTCCGTCCTCCGGACGGGGTCGCTTGGGTGACAGGAGACCGGCGGCTGAAGCCGCCGTCAACGATCGTGCGCCCTGCGGGCGAAGAGCAGAGGTGCATCGAGATGCCCCCTACTCGGCTACTGATCGACCGAGAAGACCACGGCCAATCGGCGTTCCGACGCGACACGATACAAGTCCCTGACCGGCTGAAACCATTCCCAAGTGTATTGCAGATCCTCCTCACCGTGATTGTCGCAATAATCGCTTGGAACTAACTGCCAATATCGATCGCGAAACGACTCCTCGGAGATGGCTTGCAGCGCGGCCGCGACGTCGGTTACCTCTTCGGGCAAGACGAGGGATACGATGAAATCGTCGCCCTTGTGCAACTGACGGGGCCCCAGCACGACGTGGCTGAGCGGATACGGACCATTTCCGAAATCGAGTCGGCCGTCCGTGAGACAACGGTGCAAAGCGTCCCATGACTTGTCGCAATCGGCGGCGAGATTCGAGTCGCCGAGATCCGCCTCCATCGATTCGAGCCGGTCCAGTAATTCGTCGTCGTCGGCCGCGTGCAGGAGACGGTCTACTTGCTCGGAATCAATTGCGATGAATACGCCAAGACATCCCATTAGGGTGACTCCCATCATGTCGCATGCCGGAATTCGTGGTACACGCCGACCCATATTGGAAGAGTTGCATCGAGATGCCCCCTACAAGCGTGGTCCGCGTGGCGGACCCTGCGTTCTATCGCACGGGAGCGGGCAACGTGCCTTTCTCCGCTGCGAGATCGCGCCGGATCCAATAGGGGATAATTCTCCCTTCGAACGAGGCGGTACGGAAGACGTAGGCCGCCTGAAAATCGGGACGGGCAAACAGGCGTTTCAAGGTCCGGCGAAAGGAAGCCCGGTGCACTTCCTCAACGGTCGGCTCGTGGTCGAAGGTCGGTGCGTTTCCGAGGACCAGTTCCGGACGGCGGCCAAGCATCGCGTCGAGGTCGCTCATCTGGTGGCCAGGGGGCTCGCTAACGTCCCATTGCCCGAAATGCGCCGTGTCGTAATCGGTGAGGCCGAGGATATCGATGATCTTCCGATCGCTGAAGAATCCGACGGCGCCAATGGGCGCCAGCGCGACTTGGTAGTCTTCGGGAAAGGTGGCGCTCGTCCATCGGCCGACGTCTTTCCATTGCCGGACAAGACCAGCATGAGCGAGGGCTGAACCCAGGTCGATTACAAAACCGGATAGAACTACCGCCGGAATCATGAACATGGCCAGTACAGCGCGGGAACTTCGTTTGGTTCGAGCGCGATGGGCCAGGGACAGCTCGATGCAAATGCCCATGAGAATGGCGCAAACGGGCAAGATCGGGACGTAGAATCGAAGCCACGGGAAGAAGTCGCCGCCTGCCCAGATGGCGAAGATTCCCTGGCATACGAAGAGCATCAGGAAGACCTTGGCAATGGGCAGGCGAATCCACCGCAGGAGAACGAGTCCGGTGACCGGGAGCAGAAAGGTCACGCCGAGTTCGCCCGTATAGATGAGTCCATTGGGAAGGCGGGCGGTTGAGGGACCGCCGGTTTTTGCGAAATAGGTGTTGGGAAGGAGTTCGCCGTAGTAGGCGTAGCGGGCAGCGAAATAGACGCCGAAGAGCAACAGGAATGTGGCGCCCGTAACGATCGCATGGGTGAATCGTTGGCGGCGCGATCGATCCCGACCGTACACGACAATCGCAACAACCACGACGGGCAGAAGCAAGACGGCCTCCCAGCGTGTCATTGCGGCGAGCGCGAGGAGCGTTCCGACAAGGAGGGGATCGGACCGATGGGTGAGCGGTCGGCATGCTGCCAGGAGAACGCCGAGATAGAGACTCGCCGCGAGCATGCCCTCCATTCCGCTGAACGCCCAGTAGGCCCAGCCGGGGTACAGGGCAAGGATCAGCGGCGGAATCCATGCGCGGCCGGTGGGCAAGTCGAATTCGAGATAAGCGCGCTCCGCGAGGCGCAGGGTCAGGAAGAGGGTCACCAGGCAGAACAGGCAACTCGCGATGACAGAGAAGGCAGGTAGATCGACTCGAAGAGCAGCGGCGGCGGCGAGGATCGCGGTCCAGGCGAAGTTGGTGAAGCCCTCGACGCGCTCAGCGGGGTTGAAGACGAGTCCATGGCCCGCGGCCCAGTTGCGGGCGTAGCGCATGGAAATGTAGGCGTCATCCACGGGAGCCCATCGAAACGCGATGCCCTGGAGCAACACGAACAGGAAGAGAAGGCTCGTGTATGCGAACCGCCGGCTGGGGAGGAGGTGCAAGGCGGAGTTCATGGTGGGCCACATTGTAGCAGATGGACATGGCGCGGCGGATGAGTTTGTGCACTGCTCAAGAGCAGTGGCACGCATGCCGTGCAGAGCCCGAAGGTCGGCGAGGGCTGAAGCCCTCGGATCGCGAGGAGGTGCGATGGGGGATGTGCGTTACGAAAGCTCGGAAAGAGGTGCTACAAGAGCCACGCCCAACAGTAAAGGCATGCGAACCGCGTGTCTGACGACACGCGAACCGCAGGCCCTACGCGGCGACGCGTCTTCCAGCCGGGTGAGGTTCGCATTTCAAGAGCATGCCCACGAAGCGTGGGCATGGCACGCGCAAGAATGGTCCGCAGGGCGGGCCCTACGTTTTGGATTCCGCATTCACCATTCCAAATTCACCATTTCACATTCACCATTCCACATTCTCACGTTCGCTTGAACTGGCGGTCGAGTTCGGCGCGGGAGAGGCGGAGGGCGGTGGGTCGGCCGTGGGGGCAACTGCTGGATTTGTCCACGAGGTGGCGCTGGGCCATGAGGGCTTGGACTTCCTCGTCGGAGAGGGGATCGCCGGCTTTGACGGCGGCCTTGCAGGCCATCATGTCGAGGAGCTCGTGGATGATCTCCTCGGGCTGGGGGCTTTGGGGCTGGCTCTCGAGCTTGTCGAGCAGGTCGCGCATGAAGCCGGGGACGTCGGTGTCCTTGAGCAAGGCCGGGAAGGTGTGCACGGCGACGGAGTCGGGCCCGAAGGGGGTGATCTCGATGCCGAGACGCTGGAGCAGGTCGGTGTTGGATTCCAGCAGGGACGCCTGTCGGGGGGTGACCCGCAGCGTGTCGGGCAGCAGAAGTCGCTGGGCTTCGAGGGTGCCGCTCGCGAGGCGACGCTTGAGCTCCTCGTACATGACGCGCTCGTGGAGGGCGTGCTGGTCGACGATGATGATGCCGTCGTCGGTCTCGGCCACGAGGTAGAGGTTGTGGAGTTGGACGGCGCGGGAGCGAACGCCGGATTGGCCGTCGAGGAAGCGGCGGGCGGCGTCGAGGTCCGCGGAGGATGGGGCGTTGTCCGAATCCGCAGTACCGTCGGATCCTGCGGGAAATCCTGTCGCTCCTTCACCCGATTCCGTCGGGCGGCCGTAGAGCTTGCGCCACGTGTCGAGAGGATCGGACGAGCGGTAGTCGCCGCGCGAAAGATCCGGCGGCGCGGATCCCGAGCCGGAGCCGAAGCTGCCGGTGATGCGGTCTCGATTCTCTCCGATACGGCCGGCGAGCACGGCCGGGTCGCGTCCGGGGACGATGGGCGGTGCGGCGCGGAGCAGATCGGCGAATTCGCGGCGGAGGCGTTCCTGCTCGGCGGGGTCGGGCGAAGCCGAGCGCGTGCGGAGGGCGGGGGCGAGATCGGCCTGCTGGAACATCTCCCGCAGGGCGCTGAGCAGCAGCGAGTGGACGAGGTGGGAATCGGCCCAGCGGACTTCGATCTTGGTGGGATGCACGTTCACGTCGACCTGGTCGGGGGCGATGTCCAGGTAGACGAAGACGACGCCGTGGCGATGGGGGTCGATGAGGCCGCGGTGGGCCTCGCGGATAGCGTGCTGGAGGAAACGGTCGCGGATGTGGCGGCGGTTGACGAAGGTGTATTGCCACTGGGCGGTGGCGCGCGAGGCCGAGGGCGGCGCGGCGAAGACCTCCAGGCGGACGCCGCGTTCCTCGCGGACGGTGTGGAGGAGATCGGAGGCGAGCTCTTCGCCGTAGAAGCGGGCGATGCGCTCAAGCAGGTGTTGCGTGCCGGGGGCGTTCAGCGTCGTGCGGCCGTTGTTGATGGTCTCGAAGCCGACCTCGGGAAAGGCGATGGCGAAGCGGGCGACCTGCTCGTTGATGTGGCCGGTCTCGGTGGAGTTGGCCTTGAGGAACTTGCGGCGCGTGGGGACGTTGAAGAAGAGGTCGCGGACTTCGATGGTGGTGCCGGGGGGAGCACCGGCGGCGCTGGCGTATTCGAAGACCTTGCCGGCGACGCGGACTTCGTTGGCCTCGTCGGTGTCGTGGGGGCGGGAGATCACGCGCATTCGCGAGACGGCGGAGATGCTGGCGAGGGCCTCGCCGCGAAAACCCATGGTGCGGATGGTGTACAGGTCGTCCTCGGCGGTGATCTTGCTGGTGGCGTGGGGTAGGACGCAGAGGCGGAGGTCCTCGGCGTCCATGCCGCGGCCGTCGTCGGTGACGCGGATGAGCTCCTTGCCGCCGTCGGCAAGCTCCACGGCGACGCGGGAGGCGCCGGCGTCGAGGGCGTTGTCGATCAGCTCCTTGACGACGCTGGCGGGACGCTCGACGACCTCGCCGGCGGCGATCTTGTTGACGAGAAGATCGGGGAGAACCTGGATGCGCGGCTGGGGCACGGTGGCGGTTTCACTCGGAGAATGGGAACGACTCGCGGGCGCCACGCGGCGAGGACCGGCGGTCGAGGCCGAACTGAAGGCGAGTATACTTGTGGCCCAAGGAGCGGGCAAAACGACTGCTCCGACGCAGCCTAATCCTAGGGTGGCATGGCCAAGCGAAGCGCCGCCATGCACCACGGAAGACATGCCGGCGCCCGGCTGCGCCGGGCTTGAGCATGGCACCCAACACCCAGGTTTGAATGCGTCGTCGCACGAGGGTGGAGCGAGGCACGGTTGGCAGGTGGTTGGAGACGGCATGACTGAAACAGCGATATCACAGGTCGAGTCGTGGCTCGCCGGATGGAGGTAAGAACGTTGCCGCTGATCACGCTGCGATCTGCTCGGATGGACTCCGACGCTGGGGAATCGAGCCTGCGCCGCGCGCTGGAGGCCGCTGAGGAGGACGCTCGCGCCAGTGGATTTGACGGGCTGGAGCTCGATCTTGGCCCGTTCGAATCGATTGGCGGTGCGTTGTCGCAGATCGCGGTCGATGGCGACGCGTTCGCGGCCGCTCGGGCGATTCGCGGTCGACTGGCGGCACGATCCGTTGGGCAGGCGATCGACGATGTTCGCGCGGTGCTGGAGCGGCTGTGGGGCGCACAGGTTGGTGTGTTCAATCTTGCACTGCCGGCGCTGGCCGGTTCGCAGACGGGGTCGGCAGGATCGTCCTACCGCGAGGCGCTGGACTTCGCGGGCAAGCTGCTGCAAGGCGTTCGCCGCGATGCGGAGCGGGCGGGCGTTGCCGTGGCGCTGGAAGCCTGTTCGGGTAGCCAACTGCTTTCGCCGGTGGAGATGGCGGATTTGATTGATGACGCGGGCTCATGGGCCGTCGGGGCGGCGATCGACACGGCGCTGGTTTCGCGCTTGAGCCCGGCCGGAGAGTGGATCGCGAGCCTGGGGCGGAGAGTGCGGGCGGTTCGAATCCCCGCAGGGGATAAGGGAACAAAAGGGGTTGAGCTCATGGAGGAGTTCCGGCGTCTGGCCGGTGAGCCGTTTCTGGCAACGACTTCTCCTCTTGACGAAATCTTCATTATCGCGGACGAGTCGCCGAAGGGCGCTCTTGCCATTTCACAGGCCGAGCCGATACGGTAAGCACGGGGCGGGGATTCTTGACGGAACCGGTCCGTGGAAACCAGCAAGGAAACAGTGTTCGACCGCGTCGAGCACGACGTGCGGCGCGGCGACTTCGGGTCGGCGCGACGGCGGCTCGGATCGTATCTTGCGACCTGCGGCTACGACCCGGCCGTGCTGCGGCGCCTGGGGGAAATCTCGCTGGAGATGAAAGACCCGCTGGAAGCCGGACGGTATTGGCTGCTATCGGATGTCGAGGGTGATGAGGCCGAAAGGACCATTGAAGCGTTCGTGCATAGTGCGGGACCGGACCCAAGAACGATTGCCGCGCAGTTGCCTCGAACCTGCTACCTTGAATCCGTGGAGAAATTCCCTCCGAAGGCACAGGAGCGAATCAAGAAGTGGCGTCTGTACCGGATGCCGGTCGCGGGCAAGCCGATCAGAGTTCCCCGGGAATCGACTGGGGTTCGAATCGCCGGGTTCGCTCTTATCGGAGGTCTGCTGTTGTTCCTGATTTGTGCATTGGTCGGGGCAGAGACGATCGTTGAAGCACTGGTGGAGTGGTTCGCTTGATCGGATGGACTTGTCGGAGGATCGGAAAGGATTTCATGAAGCCGTTGGGATTCACCGAGAACTTGTCGAACTTATCCAGAATCGCGCGGGCTGAAGCCGCGCGGCTGGCAGATTGGTCCGCACGGCGGACCCTACGAACTCCAGAAGCACGCCAGATGGTGCTTCGGGGACATACGCAACGAAGTCAGGTGCATCAGGGATGCACCCTACATGGAGGAAGATGGTCCGCACGGCGGACGCTGCGCGGTGGGAGAAGAACGGCGGCTGTGCTCGTGGTGGGATTCGTGCTGGTTCTCGCCGCCCCCACCAAGGCCGAGCCGGCACTGGCCGATCGCATTGCCGAGGCGCTGAGTCCGCTGCCCCATCCCCAGACGGCTGCATCCGCGTACATCGTCAATCTCAAGACCAACGAGGTCGTCTTCGAACATGACGCCGATGCGCCGCTGATTCCGGCCAGCAACGCGAAGGTGTTCGTCATGGGTGCGGCGCTGGCGCGATTCGGGCCGGAGTTTACTTTCGACACGGTTCTCGCGACCGACGGAAACAAGCTCTTCCTGATCGGCGGGGGCGACCCGGCCTTGGGCGACGAGAAACTCGCCAAGGCCCGTGGCGAAAACGGCACCTCTGTTTTCGATCGATGGGCGCAGGCGGTTGTCTCCTCGGGAAAGACGAGCTTCCCGGGCGGGCTGGTTGCCGATGAGACCATTTTCGACGGCGAGTACGTGCACACGAGCTGGGAGGAGGAGGACCTCGGGAAGTGGTACTCCGCGCCGGTCAGCGGGCTCAATTTCGCGAACAACTGCCTGGAGATCAGCGTCTCGCCGGCGGCGGAAGAGGGTCGCCCGTGCCTGGTGAAGATCAACCCCGCGACGACCCGGGTGGACATTGTCAATCGCTGCATTTCCAGCAAGCACGCCGATCCCATTCTTCATCACCCCGCGGGGACCGACCGGTATTTCATCCGCGGGCGGTGCCGCCGGGATTGGCCTTTCCCGCCCGTTTCTTATCCGCAGCCGCCGATGCTGGCCGCCGACGTGCTGCGAAACGTGCTCGTGGAGCATGGCGTTCAGATCCCGGAGGAGATACGCGTCGAGCAGGCGCGGGACGACAAGGGCGGGATTCCGTCGAACCTGACGGTGCTGGCCGCGAATCGCACGCCGCTGGCGGACGTGCTGCACCGCACGGGAACCGACAGTCAGAATCTCTTCGCCGAGTGTCTGCTGAAGCGCCTGGGATTTGAGGCGAAGACGTGCGAAGGCGCGCTGCTGCCGCGTGGCGGATGGCGAAACGGCGCGGCCGAGGTGCTGGCGATTCTGGGAAACGCGGGGATCCACACGCAAGGCCTTGTCATTGACGACGGCTCGGGACTGAGTCGCAACAACCGCTGTACCGCCCGCCAGTTGGTGGAGGTCCACCGCTGGACTCGTTCGCTGCCCGGCGGGGAGATCTTCCGCGACAGCCTGGCTGAACCGGGCGAACAAGGGTCGCTCAGGAAGCGCATGAGGGATGCCTCCGATTCCGTACACGCCAAGACGGGGACCATGACGGGCATCAGCACGCTGAGCGGATTCGTCTCGGGGGCAGACGGGTCAGAGTACGCGTTCGCCCTGATGTTCAACGGCTACCCGGGGTCAAGCCGGCCTTACAAGGCCATTCAGGACAACGTGTGCCGCATCCTCGCCGGCATCGAACCATAGACTCGGTCGCCCCGTTTCGCCCGTCGTCGAGGGGAGTTCTTCGGATTACGAACGCGCTCGATACTCGCACGATTCTCGAAGCCCCGCCCATCGAATGGCGCGAAGGCGTGCCGTACTTCCGCTCGTACCCGATCCAAACCGATCGATTCCGGTGTGCGGGACATGAGTTCGAGCTCTCGCGATTCCGCGACGCGGCCGACCTTCTTGAAGAGCCGGACTTCGCCCGCAAGTTCGAAGAACAGGACATGGCCCCGTACGGCGTGGAACTCTGGCCCGCGGCGCATCTGTTGGGGGAATACGTCGCGGCCCAGCCGAGCGGTGATCGTCGCCGGGCGCTGGAACTGGGCTGCGGGTTGGCGCTCGTGGCGATGATTGCCACCCTGAAGGGATGGCGTGTCGTCGCCGCGGACCACGATGAGCTGGCGCTGCAATTCGCGGCGTATAACGCTTCGCGGAATCATCTTACGCTGGAAGGCTACGCGCCGCTCGACTGGCGCTCACCGCCCGAAGATCGAGGTTTCGAGCGGGTATTCGGAGCCGACATCCTCTACCAGCTCGTTGATCACGTCCCCATCTTGCGCTGCATTCGCGGGTTGCTCGTTCCCGGCGGCGTCGCCCTGCTCGGCGACCCCTACCGCGGCGTGGCCGACCGATTCGCGCAACTCGCCGAACGGGAAGGTTATGTCGTGCGTACGCTCGAGCAATCGGCCGTCGGCGTGAGCGGACGCGCGATCAAGGGGCGCATCTTCGAGCTCCGCCCCGGGGATTCCTGAGCCATTGGGCTTTTACAGCCCTGCCGAGGGGCGTATATTGGGGACAGGCAACATCAGGGAAGCGGAGGCTCCATCGACACTTCCGGGCCCGTCATGAGCCGGCTCGATCGGTAAGGGAGGACCGATGCAACGAATTGCCGTGATCAACCAGAAAGGCGGAGTGGGCAAGACCACGACCACGGTGCACGTCGGCGCCGCACTGGCGCTGGCCGGCAAGCGTGTGCTCCTCGTGGACCTTGATCCCCAGGGACACCTCTCCCTGCATTTCGGCGTGGACATCGCGGAGGGGCAGGTCACGGTGTATGACGTGATCGTCGCCGGAAGCGGCGCGGCCGAAGGCATCGTGGCTGCGAGAGACAACGTGCATGTCCTGCCGGCGGATGTCGATCTGGCCGGGGCCGAGGCCGAGCTGATCAGCGTTCCCGGGCGGGAGCTGGTTCTGCGCGAGGCCCTGGCTTCGCTGGAGGATCGATTCGACGTCCTGCTGGTGGATTGTCCGCCATCGCTGGGCGTGCTGACTGTGAATGCCCTCGTGGCCTGCGATGAGGTGCTCATCCCGCTCCAGGCGCAGTTCCTGGCGCTGCAGGGTCTGGGCAAGCTCTTCGAGACGGTTGCACTGGTGCGGCAGCGTCTGAACCCCCGGCTCACGGTCCACGGGGTTGTCTTGTGCATGCACGACGCCGGAACGCGGCACGCCGGCGAAGTCGTCGAAGACCTCTCCGGATTTCTCGAAGCGGCGCGGGGCACGGACCAGCCCTGGGCCGGGGCGCGACTGTTTGAAGCGCGCATTCGCCGCAATATCAAGCTGGCGGAGTCGGCCAGCTTCGGACAGACCGTCTTTGACTACGCTCCCAAGAGCAACGGCGCGACGGACTACGCCGCGCTCTGCGAAGAGATGTTCGGCGTGGAAGTTCAGCCCGCGCTGGCTTCGCTGTGCGAGAAACCGCAGCCGCAATCGGAAGGCGAAGCGGCGCCGTCACAGAGCAGCCCGCGTATCCCGCCGTCCGGTGCGCATCGACCGTCGTCCTCGGGGCAGGCGTCCGATTCGGACCACGTCAGTGCCGTAGCCGTATGAGCCCTCGCCGATCAGCGCTCATCTCCCGACTGCTGGCCGGTTACTGGTTGCTCATCTTCGTCCTCACGCACACACCGCTGGCACCGGGGACGGTGCCGACCACGTGGCTCTTCGACAAGCCGATACACGCCGCGATGTACGCGGGACTGGCGTTTCTCCTGGTGCGATTCCTGGCGGGTACACGGCGGGGATATTCAGTCCGGACGTACTTTACCTGCTTTCTCATCGTGGCCGTGTACGGGGTCTTCGACGAGTGGTCGCAAGGCTTCGTGGACCGCACACCGAGCGTTCTGGACTGGTTGGCCGACCTTGCGGGTGCCATTCTGGGCCTTCTGGGGGCACGGCTCTCCTCCCGCCCATCCAGCCACGAAGGCCTGAAGCAGTTGTAACGACGCTTTAACAACTGCTGCACGAAAATAGAACAACCTACCTGACCGTCGACAAAGGGGTACAATGTAACAAGTCGGGACGATCTGAACGCCGCAGGGCGTGGGTTGTCCAGAACCAGGGGATGCCGGTCATGACCCATAAACGAACCGTGGTGGTGGTTGAGGATGAGGAAGCCATTCGACGCGGCGTGGCGGACACGCTGCGGATGGCGGGGTTCAACGTGGTAGAGGCCGGCGACGGTGTCACCGGGCTGGCCGAATCCAAGCGCGGTGATGTGGACCTCGTCTTGCTCGATCTGCTGCTCCCGCGCATGGACGGGCTCGACGTACTCAACGACCTTCGCCGATCGCGTCCGTCGCTGCCGGTGATCATTCTCACGGCGCGAGGGTCGGAAGACGATCGCGTGCGTGGGCTGCGCGGCGGAGCCGACGACTATGTCATCAAGCCTTTCTCGGCCCGCGAGCTTCTGGCCCGCGTGGACGCCGTACTGCGGCGCAGCCCGGAGCGCCCTGAGCCGGTTGTCGCCATCCGCCTGGGTGAGACGATCGCCGACTGCGGACGGCGCGAGATTCGAATCGGTGAAGAGCGTCGCGCGGTGCTCTCGGAGATGGAAGCGGCGATCCTCGAGCGCCTTGCCGCGCATGCCGGACGCGCCGTGTCTCGGGAGGAATTGCTGGCCGCCGTGTGGGGCATCCGCGACGGCGCTGTGGAGACGCGGGCGATCGACATGCACGTCACCCGCCTGCGGCAGAAGCTGCGCGGTGACGAAAACGAGGACGGACCGGAGTGGATCGCCACGGTGCGGGGTAAGGGTTACATGCTCGGCGGGGATGTCGAGGTCACCACGGGATCAGGAACGCCCGGCGAAGTCACATGATTCCTTCTCGGCGGAGGAAGATCGCGGCCCTGGTGCTGTTCGCGCTGCTGATCGGCGTTGTGCTGGCGGGTATGTCCTGGGCGTCGGCGGCGACGCTGGAACTGGCCAAGCGCAATATCCGCGACGAACACGACCGGATGATCAGCCTGGCGCTGGGGAAGCTGTCCACCTCCATCGGCAGCATCCTGGTCGCCGAGACGTATCGCGACTTCTGGGACTACTCCGCGGTTCATCCGGTCAAGCCCATCGAATCGCGCTCCCTGAATGAACCCACGCCGGCGGAGGTGCTGGTGCCTTCTCCGCTGTTGATCCAGGGCCCTTCGCTGCACTGGATCGAGCTTTATTTTCAATACCTGCCCTTCGCGGGCGAAAACGGGGAACTCACTTCGCCCCAGCTCCTTCAAGGCGAATACGGCGTCCGCGTCGAGGACGTTCGTCGCGACGTCAGCGCCGAGGCACGCGCTCGGAGCACGTGGCACTGGTTCTCGGCCATGGCGTGCAATGTGGATTTCGACCGAATGATCTCGGGAGCCAATTCCCGCGAGGCGCTGGCGAGCAACCTGTTCGACGAGAACCAAGAGGACGAACTCGTGTCGAGCGGGACCGAATCACCGCAGGGTCCGCGATCGAAACAGGTTGTCAGCAAGGATTATTTCGATCGAACCAACCGCATGCGCATAGCCCAGATCCGGCACACGCCGCCCCCGGCGTGTGAGTCGCTCGACGTCATCAGCAAGAACCTGGTTCCTTCCGACGAGGAGAGCGACGGCGCGGCGAGAGCGGGTACCACCGAAACGACGATCGACCCCGGTCCCATTGCTCCTCCCTTCTGGCTGGACACGCCCCCGGAACTGGGTCGTCGGCTCGCGTTTATTCGCGAGTGCCGCGTGGAACAGGCCGACGACATGGCCTTTTACCAGGGGTTCATCGGGAACTGGGATCTCCTTCGCAGCGACCTCCTCGAGGAGATTGACGATATCTTCCCGCCGGAGATCCGGGCCCAGGTGGACATCATTCCCCTGCCCAACGACGTGCAGCTCGACGCGGAAATGAGCAAGCGGAAGCTGACGTCCTTGCCCGCGACACTGGAAGTTCCGTATTCGGCGGAAGGGGTGACCGCGGCGGCCTGGGACAACGTCGGGGGCGTGCTCATGACCGGATGGGGCGCCGCGATCCTCGTGCTGGGTATCGCCGGATGGGGCGTGCGGAATCTTCTCGCCATATCTGAGCGCCGCATGCAGTTCGCCTACGCCGTCACGCATGAACTCCGCACGCCGCTGACCACGTTCCGACTGTACTCCGACATGCTTGCGGCCGGGCTGGTCCCCGAAGAATCGCGTGCCCAGTACTTGGACACGCTCGCGCGGGAGTCGTTACGCTTGTCGGGGCTGGTACAGGACGTACTGGAATTTGCCCGGCTCGAGCACCACCGCGTGCGCCTGCATCCGCGTAGTGTCGACGCCGACGGCGTCCTGAGCCAGGTCCGCGAGACGCTGAAGGAGCGTTGCCACGCATTCGGCATCGAGCCCGTGGCGGAGACGGCGCTGCGGAACGGCCGGCTCTTCTTCGTGGACGCGGATGTCATCAACCGCATCGCGGCCGTGCTGATCAGCAACGCTTGCCGCCACACGCGCAGCTCGGCGGTGAAGAAGGTCGTAATCCGACTCCATGCCGATCGCGACAAACTCCATCTTGATGTCATTGACAGCGGGTCCGGGATCGAGCTGGGGGACGCTCGCTCCATCTTCAAGCCGTTCCGTCGCGGGCGCGGGGCCGAAGCCGCAGCGCAGGGCGGACTGGGGCTCGGGCTGGCCCTGGCGCGGGATTGGGCGGCGCTGCTCGGCGGCCGGCTGGACCTCGTGGCGCGGCATGACCCCGAATACGGCGGCGCCCATTTCCGACTTTCCATACCGGCCAATCAGTCCAAGAGCGCCGAAGACGGCGAGTCGCCGGTTTGACGCAAGCGCATTGCGCCGTCTAGGATGGTCCCTCGATGCCACGCGGAGCATCCCGCGGGACGAGAGTCGGAGCTGACCTTGCCGTTGGAATTATCCCATTGGATTCATGCCGCGACGCACAAGCGCGTGCTTCTCGTCGGGGACCTGATCCTCGATCGCTATCTTTACGGAGACGCCGAACGCATCAGCCCGGAGGCGCCTGTACCCGTATTGCGCACCGTTGACCGCCACGAAGCCGTCGGCGGAAGTGCGAACGTCGCCGCGTGCCTGCGCGCCCTCGGCTGCGAGGTCACCTGCTGCGGCGTGATTGGCAACGATGCCAACGGCGACATACTGCGACGGATGCTGGATGAAATGGCCGTGGACACCTCCGGAGTCGTGGCGGTCGAGAGGCGTCCCACGACGACGAAGACGCGCCTCGTCGGACTTGCCCAGCATCGTCACCGTCAACAGCTCCTTCGTGTAGATGAGGAAGTTACGACGCCGCTCGACGCGGAATCCGCCGATACTCTTTGCAGCCGAGCGACCGACGCCATTCGCCGGGCCGATGTCGTTTGCATCGAGGACTACGACAAGGGCGCGATAACGGAAGGGCTGGTGCGGGCACTGGTTGACGCCGCTCGCGCGCAGAACAAGTTCGTGTTCGTCGATCCCGCCCGACTGGCGAACTACGGCCGTTATCGCGGCGTCAGCATTCTGACACCCAATCGCGCTGAGCTATCCCTTGCCGTCGGACGCCAGGTCGATCCGGTCGAGGAACTGGCTCCCGCGGCGCTGGAGGTGCTCCGCGGCATCGATGCCGCGGCGATGGTCGTCACGGCCGATCGAGATGGCTGCGTTGTCGTGCATCGTGACGGGAGGCGCACCCACATCCCCACGACGCCGCGCAGCGTCTATGACAACACCGGTGCGGGTGATGCCGTGCTGGCGATGCTGGCCGCCGCGACGGCCGCAGGTGCGCCGCTGGAGCAGGCCGCGCGCCTTGCCAATGTCGCCGGCGGGCTTGAGGTCGAGAAGTTCGGCTGCGTGCCCATCACCGCCGACGAGGTCCTCGCCGAACTCCGCCTCGAAGATCGCCAGCGCAACGGCAAGCTCCGAACGCTCGAAGAACTGCTTCCGGAACTCGCATTGCGACGCGATCGTGGAGAGACGATCGCCTTCACCAACGGCTGTTACGACATTCTGCACGCCGGGCACGTGGACCTGCTCCAGCGTTGCCGGCGCGAAGCGTCGGTGCTGGTCATCGGACTCAACGAAGACGCCTCTGTTCGGGCATTGGAGAAGGGTGACGACCGGCCGATCAACGCCTTCGACCTCCGCGCCCGTGTTCTCGGAGCGCTGGAGTGCGTGGACTACGTCGTGGGCTTTGCTGAGACAACGCCCGAAACTCTGATCCGCAAGCTCCGGCCCGACGTACTACTCAAGGGACAGGACTGGGCGGCCAAAGGCGTCGTCGGCGCCGAGTTCGTCGAATCGTACGGCGGGCGGGTCAAGCTCCTGCCGCTTGTCGAGGGACTGAGCACGACACAGCTCATCGAGCGCATCCGCCAGGGAGCCGGCAACCGTGTCTGACGTGTTTCGGGCGGGCATCAGCGAGCATATCCGCGTCGCCCAGGCGGCGATCGAGCAGGTCGATCTGATCGGTGCTATCGCTGACCGGTTGATTGCGACGTTCGAGTCCGGCAATAAGCTGCTCGTCTTCGGCAACGGGGGCAGCGCGGCCGACGCACAGCACATCGCCGCCGAGCTCGTCGGGCGGTTTCGATCCGATCATCGTCCGCTCCCGGCGATCGCGCTGACGACGGACACGTCGATTCTGACCGCCGTTGGCAATGACTTCGGTTTTGATGAAATTTTCGCGCGGCAGGTGAATGCGATGGCGTCGCCGGGCGATGCCGTCTGGGCCTTGAGCGTCTCGGGGCGCTCTCCCAATGTGCTGCACGGCCTGGACGCCGCCCGGGATCGCGGTGCGGCCACGATCGGCTTTACCGGACGCTCCGGCGGGTCGATGAAAGATCGGTGCGAGCTGCTATTTCAGGCAGACCACGAATGCAGCGATCGTGTGCAGGAAATCCACCAACTGGCGTATCACCTGATCTGCCAGCGCGTGGAGGCGTATTTTCCAGCATTGCCACAGGGGGCGTAGATCGCGTTGAAGAGCAGGCTGGTCGGGATGGGGCACCGCGCGGAAGCAAAGGAAGTACGGATATGAACATCCTGATTACGGGTTCAAGCGGGCAGATCGGCACCAATCTGGGTCTGGCCCTTCAGGAGCGCGGCGACCGCGTCACGGGGATCGATTGCCGGACCAACACCTGGACCGATCGCATCGAGACGCTACCCATCGACCTGACGAAGATTACCCATCGCGACCTGCCCGACGGCAAGCGTTTTGACCTCGTGGTTCACCTGGCCGCCAATGCCAAGGTCTTCGAACTCGTGGAACATCCACAGCGGGCGATGGATAACATCACCATGCTCTTCCACGTGCTCGACTACTGCCGCGTGAACCGCCTTCCTATCGTTTTTTCCAGCTCCCGCGAAGTCTACGGCGACATTCACCGCCACGTTACCGATGAGGCCTCTGCGGACTTCGTCGTGGCCGAGAGTCCCTACAGCGCCAGCAAGATCGCCGGCGAGGCGCTCATCTATTCCTTCGCCGAGTGCTATCAACTGCCGTTCCTGGTATTCCGATTCAGCAACGTTTACGGCCGATACGACAACGACATCGAGCGTATGGAGCGTGTCATTCCGCTGTTCATCCGCAAGATCGCCGAGGGCGAGTCGATCACCGTATTCGGCCGGGAGAAGGTGCTCGATTTCACCTACGTGGATGATTGCGTGGCGGGCATCGTGGCGGGGATCGACGCTCTGGCCCAAAGCCGGGTCAGCGGGGAGACGGTCAACCTCGCCTATGGGCAGGGTAACTCGCTTGTCGACGTGGTGAACATTGTCTCGCTGGCACTGGGGGTGACGCCGAAAGTCACGTACGAACCTGCCCGCGTCGGCGAGGTGACGCGCTACGTCGCAGACATTACCAAGGCACGAAACCTGCTGGGCTACAAGCCACAGGTTCCCCTCAGCGACGGACTGATCCGTTCCGTGGAATGGACGCGGAAGACGGGGAAGATCTGACCCTGCGCGAGAGCGGCCGACGGTAGGACGAATCGCCCGCGGCAATTCAAGACACAGTGCATGGATCCGGAGAACGTCTGCGCAGGCGAAAGCCCGCGGTTCGCTGCGGGTGACTGATACACCGCTCAACGGGCCGGCGACATCATCTCCAGCAGCCCCTGTACGTCGCGCGCGAGGCGTTGCGTCGAGGTGTTTGCCGACGGAGTCGGTCCGGATGAGCTTGATAGAGCGGAGTCGTCGGGGATGTTGGCGGCGCGAGCCATCGCCCGAAGGTCGGCGGCCGTGTCCCGCGCGCCGATCAGCGCATCGGAGATCGCCTGGCGGTCGGGCCCCGTCGTCATGGTAAATACGGAATCGCCCGATTTCGACGATTCCTGGAGAACGGTCGCTTCCACGCCGCTGCTCATCGTAACCGGTGCGGACACCTCGGGTTGATGAGGAATCCGACCCGTCATTCGCCTCGCCTGGGCCGTCTCAGCCTTGAGCTCACGCACCGTGTTCGCGGCCAGTCGCTGCGTTCGCTTCGACTCCTCGCCCAGCGTGCGAACGGCAATCACACTCTTGCGGACCTGCTCGATGGCCAGCCGCATGCGATCACTGAGTCGCTCCAGGTGCGTCTCGCGGTCCGCCAGATTCCGTTCGCGCGCCTGCAACCGGGCAAGCAGCGATCGGGCCTGGCCGCACGCGTGGTCGAGTTCCTCACGGAGCCCACGAGCCCGGGACCGCGACGCGACCGTCAGGCCGAGTTCCTGTTCGATTGCCGCCAGGCGCTCACCCAGTTTGTGCATGTCCACATGGAATGCGGGATCAAACGCTCCGCCCCCCTGCCGAATTCCCGGAGCACCAACGGCGCGCTCGATCGCATCCCGCACGCGCATCGCGGTTTCGTCGGCCAGACGAGTCTCGCGCACGCGCGACTCGAGGTCGTGCATGCGCCGGGCGATGACGTCGAGCGCGATACCCTCCCCCTGGGTTTCCTTCGGTCTTGCCTGCGGCGACCAATCCTCGTTTCCTGCCGGCATGCCAAGACCCATGTCCTTCGAATCCAGCCGGCCGCTCTCCCGGGCCTCGCCCTCGGAGTCCAGCACGACCATCTGCTCGATGACGGAGCGCATGAACGGCCCGTCGACGCGACGGCGGTCGGACGAGTAGGCGCTGAGCATCGCGTTGTCGCACAGCGTATTGATCAGTCTCGGGAGCCCTTGCGATTTCTGATGGATGAGCTCCACGGCGTCGGCGTTGAAGACATCAAGGTCGGTTCCGCCGGCCACGGAAAGTCGCAGGTGGATATAGCCCTCCGTGGCGTCGAGCGTCAGGGCCGGCAGATGATAGCTGCGGAATATGCGTTGTCCGAGCTGGCGCAGGTGCGGTGACGTGAACCGCCGCTGCAGTTCCGGCTGGCCGACGATCACGATCTGGAGCAGCTTGGCGTCGTCCGCTTCCAGATTCCCCACCGTTCGAAGCTGCTCGAACGCCGCCACCGGCATGCTTTGCGCCTCGTCCAGCACGAGCACGACCGGCACATCCTGGGCGAACTTGGCGAGCAGAAAATCGTGCAGTGCCCGAATGCACCGCGCCGGACCGGCCGCGGCATCCACGGGCAGACCGAATTCCGTGCAGACCGATTCGAGCAGGTCATCCGTCGTGCGGACGGCGTGGTTAATCGTGGCGAAAGCGATGCGCTCGCCAAAGCGGCGAAGCATCATCCGGGTCAGCAATGTTTTGCCCGTTCCGACTTCGCCGGTGAGCAGCACGAACCCCTTGCGCTGCTCGACCGTGTACACCAGCGACGCCAGCGCCTCTTCATGGTCCGGTGTGGAATAGAAGAAACGCGGGTCCGGCGTGTTGTTGAACGGCAGCTCGCGAAGTCCGAAAAAATCGGCGTACATGCGGGAATCCCGTAGGACCGACATCCGGCAGTTCAAGCCGGACCCGTCCCCGCGCGATATCGGTCCCTTGCGGCCTGCGCTTGAGGAACCACCCCGCTTCTTTTGGGACGATCCGCAGGTGCTTCGAGCAGGCCGGCGCCCCCGGGCCCGGCTTTCTGCCGTCCGCCGCCGCCCTATCGGACCGGAATATTCAGAACCGTCCCGTCGCACCCGATAAGTGCGCAGAGACGCTCGAAGGTCCGACCATGCGCATGAACTATCGACCATCCGACACGTACGCCCCGGCGCGGATCCTATCGGCCCCTTTGGCACGTGCGGGTCACTCCGGTCCTCGTGCAGGCACCTGCGCCACCGCGGCAATCGTGGTCGCTGCCTCGCTGCTGGCCCCCGGCTGCGCGTCGAGGAAAGCGGACATGCTCCACTTCCTCCGCGAGCATGAGCACAAGGTCTCGGCCATCGAGTATCGCGTCGGTATTCCGGACGCCGTGGCCATCAGTGCTCCTCGAATCCTCGAGATCGACGGCACGTCCCAGGTGATTCAGCCCGACGGCAAGATCAACCTCAAGCTTCTCGGCGAGATCAAGGTCGTGGACATGACCGCCAAGGAGATCGGCGCGAAGCTGGAGGTCCTGCTCAGCCGCTACTATGTCGATCCCAAGGTCGCCGTGCGCGTGGTTTCCTACCAGAGCAAGAAGTACTACGTGCAGGTCAACGAACAGACCCAGGCCGTCCCCTACACCGGACGCGACACACTCCTGGATGCGGTGGTCAATGCCGGCGTGGATTTCCGTTCGTGGACGACGCAGGTCAAGGTGCTTCGTCCGACGCATGGCGAAGAACCCATCCGCACGCTCACGATCGACGTCAATCGCATGATCAATCGTGGAAACTGGAGCGACAACATTCTCCTGGAGCCGAACGACGTGGTCGTGGTCCCGCTGACTCCGTTTGCGTGGACCGTCAAGCGGCTGCACGAACTGATCTGGCCGGTCAGCCCGCTGGTCCGCAGCTACACGGCGCCGGCGCAGCTCCGCGATGCCAACGACGTCTACCAGAACGACTCGAGTTCGACGGTCATCTACAGCGGAGGTTCGAGCGCGCCGTTCTAAGCACCGAGGAAAGTTCCCTCATCCGCAGGGAAGCCAGGGAAGAGCCATGGGAAGAATCGCCGACGCACTGAAACGAGCCGAGATGGAGCGCGAAGCCGCGCGCGGCGGCGAGGCGGAATCCGCAGCCGCAGCCGTCGCCACCATCGAGGCTCCGACGGAAGTCGAAGCCGGATCGGAGAACGCCGCGTCGGAGGAACCGGCCGCGTCCCGGAAACCCAGCCTCGACGTCGTCACCGGTCTGCATGAATCACTGATCCCGTTCTTCCAGCGGTCCTCGAGCGTTACGGAGCAATACCGCTCGCTTCGTACACGGCTTCTGAGTCAGAATCCGCAATATGAACACCGCGTGCTCGCCATCACCAGCGCCATTCCGCGCGAGGGCAAGAGCGTCACGACACTGAATCTCTCCTGCACGATCGCGGAAATCCGACACTTGCGTGTCCTGGCCGTTGATGCGGACTTCCGCCGCGGATCGCTGGCCCGCATGCTGAAGGTCAAGGAAGGGCCCGGGCTCGCTGAAGTGCTCAGCGGGAAGGTGAATTACTCCGACGCGATTCAGCCGACACCGATTCCCAACTTGATGTTCATGCCCGCCGGTCGGACACACGGCCGACCCGCCGCGGAGATTCTCGCCTCGGCGGCCACCCGCCCGATTTTCAAGCGGATTCAGAACGAATTTCACTACACGATCGTCGACACGCCGCCGGCGACGACGGTCACCGACGTGGGCATTATCGGGCAGGTGTGCAACGGCGTGGTGCTGGTTGTCCGACTCCATCGCACGGACGAAGCCGCGGCCAAGCGTGCCGTGCGCCTGCTCCAGTCGAACAACATCTCCATCGTGGGATGCCTGGTCGTGGGGCGCGATCGACCCGGCGGACGGTACGGCTACGGCTACCCTTACTACCGCTATTACCGCTACGACTATCGCGAAAAGGAAACGTCGCGTTCGTCGCGTTAGGAAGAATTTCGAATCAAGGAAGCATCATGATCGAGGGGCGTACCATTGTGTGTCTGGCCAGCGCGTGGGATTACGATCCGACGAGCAAGCACCAGATCATGAAGATTCTCGCGGAGCGCAACCAGATCATCTGGGTGAACTACCACGGGACACGCCGCCCGAACCTCAACGGAAAGGACCTTCGCGCCGCGTGGTCGGCCCTGCGGCGTTTCGCCCGGGGCATCGTCCGCGTTTCCCCGAATTTCGTGCACATGACGCCGCTGGTGGTGCCGGGCGTGACCGATCCGCTTCTGGGATCCGTACACCGGCGATTGCTGGTGAATCAGATTCGCCGTGCCATTCGCACCGTCCCCGGAGCGTCCGATCGTCCCCTGCAGATCTGGTCGTTCGCCCCGGATGTCGCCTGCCTGATCGATCGATTCCGCACGGAGCGCTTCGTCTACTACTGCGTGGACGACTACGCAGGTTTCGAGGGACTGGATTCCGAACGCATCATGGAATCGGAGAATACGCTGGTCGACCGGGCGGACGTGGTCATCACCACCAGCGAGCTGCTCTACCGGAGCAAGCTCCAGCGGCGCAGCGATGTGGCGCTCGTTCGCCACGGGGTGGACTTCGACCATTTCGCCTCCGCGTGGCGAAATCCGCCGCCCCGCCCGGATGACATCGCCGGCATCAACCGACCCATCTTCGGGTTCTTTGGACTGATTCACTTCTGGATCGACCGCGCCCTGATGGCCGCCCTCGCCAGATCCCGACCACAGTATGCCTTCGTCCTGATCGGCGACCGCGCCACGAGCACAGCCGAACTCGACGGGTTGCCCAACGTGTACTTTCTCGGTCGGCGACCCAATGCCGAGCTGCCCGCCTATTGCGCCGCGTTCCGCGCGGGTCTCATGCCCTTCGTGCGCAGCTCCATGACCCGCAGTGTGAATCCCATCAAGATGTACGAATACCTCGCCGCGGGCCTGCCGACGATCTCGACCAGGCTGCCGGAGGTGGAACGTTTCGCCGGGCCCGTGATTATTGCGGACACGGCGGAGGCATTCGCCCAGGCCTGCGACCGCTTCGCCTACGGCGAGCTCAACGGCACACGCCAGAAGATCAGTCGCTACGTTGCCGCCGAATCCTGGCGGTCCAAGGTCGAGGTACTCTCGCGAATCGTGATGGACGGCGAAATTCCGGACGAAGCGCCTTCGACACTCCAACAGGCCGCGATGCCGGCGGAAGAGCTGTTTCCCCACGATCCTCAGACCGCATCCCCAGCACCTGAGGCTTCGTCCTGCGCAACCAACCTTCGACTGACTTGATCGTCACGGCCCCTGACCGTGCCGGGGATCCGGACTGCGCGGTTCCACGTGGATGGAGCGCTCGATACCTGAACGATCACCCCTCCGCCGCCTCGTTGGCACACGCCGGCGTTCGGATAAGATGGCCATCTCGGAGGACCTTCACGGAGCCAATCATGCGGCGGACGTGCTTGCACATACTTATGCCAATGCTTCTGGCAGGCATCCAGCTCCCGGGTTGCGGCACGGCCTATGTCGCCGATTATCCCAACGCTCTCACCTCGGCGGATGGTCGCGTCATCGTACTTGGTGATGTGCAGGCCATCGTGGACGACGGTTCGCTTTCCGAATCGGAGAAGCGCGAAGCGCTCCGTGGATTGGGGATCGAGGACGAGCAGATCATTGACGCCCTGCTGGAGCTGTGACGCGCTGCGTGGGGAGGGCGTCGGGCTGATCAAGAGAACGGGCGGTTCTCGCCTGTCCTGGATGGCGGCTGGAAATGAAGAGGGAGTCTTCCTGTCGTCCGGCGAACGGCCTGCTCGCGGACTGTCCGATGCGTGTTCGAATCTGTCTCTACTGCGTGGCGCCGCGACCGGTCAGGCGACAACTTTCACGTTGGTCGCCTTGGGGCCTCGCTCGCCCTGCGTCGATTCAAATTCGACCTGCTCGCCCTCGTGAAGCGTACGGTGACCCGCACCCTCAATGTCGGTGTAATGGACAAAGATGTCCGAGCTGCCGTCAGAGGGGGTGATGAACCCGAATCCTCTGGTGTCATTAAACCACTTGACCGTACCCTTCATCGTACTTCCTCGACATGCTCCCACCCCGCGCACCGGCCAACCTGAAACAAACATTGCTTCGCAAACCCGGGGCCGAGGCGCAGACGGGTGAAATGCTGCGTAAAGTATGAGCGAATTCCCTGGGGCCGTCAAGAAACGTCCCGGAACCGCGGCGCGAGAAGGTCGCATTGCATTCGCGGCGCCGGTTTGGACGGTTTCGAGCGTCCACCGTCGTATTGGGATTCGGCGGTCCGTGCGCTATGCGCGGTCGTATTTGAACGACAGCATCACCCGCGCGCGGTAGGCGGTGACTTTGCCGTCCTCCACCTTCATGTCCAATTTCTGCACTTCCGCGACCCGGAGGTTCTTGAGCGTCTTGCCTGCTTCCTCTACGGCCATCCGGGCAGCGTCCTCCCAGGACTTCTCGCTCGTGCCGACCAGTTCGATGATCTTGTAGATGCTCTCAGACATGTCCGTTGCTCCAGTTTGACCATGCCGGATGCTCGGCTCGCCCACGGGCGCGGCCCTTCCCGACACAGGATCAAGGCTAACCTCCGGCCGACCAGACGTCGACCCGATGTCCCGACAACGTCTTACACTCCTTTCTGAACGCCGGGGAATATTCGCAACGTCTCATGCAATTAGGAGTGGGGTTCACGCACAAGGCACGCCCAAGCCCAAGGGGAAGCGCGAAACGTCAACCTGCCCTCAGGCAGAGTCAACGAAAGCCCAATCTTCGCCGGCGTGACGCACCGGCTTATGCGATGCAGGTCGGGCGAGCCCTTCGTCCGGCCTGCATCGCTCCCCCTCCAGATCCCCCAGAGAATCGCGTCGCAACGCCGGAAGCAACGCAATGCGCCATAAGAACGAGACGGGGCACAATTGGAAAGCCTGGAAGCGTCAGGGGCCGGCGCTGCCCTGCACGGCCGGTGTCGTTGTGGCGGCTTGCGCGGACATCCGGCGCTGGCGCGCCAAGCGGCAGGCAAGACGAATCGCTTCGGACATGCTGCCGGCGTCGGCGGCGCCCGTGCCGGCGATGTCAAAGGCGGTTCCGTGGTCGGGGCTGGTGCGAATGATCGGCAATCCCAGGGTGATGTTCACGGCACTGTGGAAGGCGAGCATCTTGACGGGGATCAACCCCTGATCGTGGTACATGGCCACAATCCCGTCGTAGCGCGAACGGAACGCCGTCGTGAACAGCGAATCCGCGGGGAATGGGCCTTCGACATCGATGCCGCTGTTGCGGGCCAGTTGCATGGCGGGCTCGATAATCCGGGCTTCCTCATCACCGAACCGTCCCTCCTCGCCTGCATGCGGATTGAGCCCGGCAACGGCGATGCGGGGATGTTCAATGCCGAACCCGTCGCGAAGCGCGACATGAAGCAGATCGATGGGCTGAAATACCAGTCCGATGGTGAAATGGTTGCGCAGCTCGAACAACGGCAAATGGATGCTCGCCAGCGCCACGCGAAGTCGCCCGGCAATGAAGGCCATGGTCACTCGCGAAGCACTGCAGGCATGAGCGAGCCTCTCGGTGTGTCCCGGGAAGGGACATCTAGCCAGGTTCCAGCTCACCTTGTGAATCGGTCCCGTGACCAGGGCGTCGATGGAACCCTCGCGAGCGTGGGCGATGGCGTCATCCAGAAAGGCCAGGGAAGCTCGTCCGCCCGATTCGCTGGGCCGTCCTGTAAACCAGTTGCCGCGGGCGAACTCCGGGTAATCGCAGACCACGACGCCCGTATCCACGTGCCACTGTCGGCTGTGGGGCACGTCGAACCAGAACGGCGCGATTCCGGCTCCGTCCGCCGCCGCGAGCAGTTCGTCATGCAGGCCGTAGATCACGAACCGCCCAATCGACCGCAAATCAGGGTCGGCCAGGGCTTTGACGATGACTTCGCCGCCGATGCCGCTGGGATCCCCCATGGTGATCCCGATCAGCGGGCGGGTCTGGTTCAATGCGGACGCGGCAACGTTGTCACGGGCAGCGGGGCTCATAGGAAGTCCGCCGCTTTCAGTTTTTCCAGGGTCAGACCACCCTCGTCGCGCATTCGATCCAGGCAATGAACCACGGTCCGTGTAATCACATCGGTCTCTACATTGACATGATCACCGACAGCCAGCTTGGCCAGGGTGGTCCGTTCAAGCGTCGTGGGAATGAGGGCGACGGAGAACAGGTCGTCGCGCAGGTCGGCGATGGTCAGCGACACGCCGTCCAGTGCCACGGAACCCTTGGGCACGAGATAGGACCGCAGTGCGGCCTGCGGGCGAAGCCAAGCCACCCACTCCTTCGGCGACACCTGGAGTCGATCGACGCCGGCCGTCCCGTCGACGTGCCCCTGCACAAAGTGCCCGTCGATGCGGTCGCCCGCCCGCAGGGATCGCTCCAGATTGACACGGTCACCGACTCGCTTCCTGCCGAGCGTGCTCTTTGCCAGCGTCTCCGCGATGACATCGAATGTCAGCAAGGGCGCTTGAACGGCGGTGACCGTCAGGCAAACGCCGCTTACGGCAATGCTCGCCCCGGGAACAACGCCATCGACGACGGCCCGCGCCTCTATGGAAAGCGCCCGCCCGCCGGAGACGGTGTTCACGGCTCGAATGACGCCGGTTTCCTCGACAATTCCGGTAAACATGCACGCCGCTTTCAACGCGTAACGAGCGTCCTTTTAGGACGTACCTCGCACCGCTAATCATGCTAGAGCCGAGATGAAGAGTGTCAAGGAACTTGCGGCGGGGGCAAACGGCATGGCACTGCTCGCAGAGGCCTTATTATCGGCTATGCAAACCAACCCAGCTTTCCGTCGCGTCGCTCCGAAATCTTGTTCAGCGCCAAGCTGCGCAAACCGGCGTCTTGCCTTCATCCTGAAATGTAGGTGATTGCCCTATCGAAAAAGCTGCGAGTCAATTGCGTTCCCGAGCTATCCGATGTCCCGAGTGTGGGAACGGTCCACGAACGGTCCGTTCGCGGGTCAACCGCTCGTGCGGGAGGCCGCGCGCGGAAGGACTGCCCCTTCGGATGATCGCCATGGACGATAAAATCGAGCATCTTGAAGACCTGCTGGCCGTTGTCGCGAACCTCAACCAGGCCGCATCGGACGTCGCATGCGATGATCTGAGCACGCTGGCGAAGATGCACGGCTGGTGTGAAGCGATCGTCCTGGCGTGCGACCCGAACGGTGTATGCCCCAACAGCAGTGCCGCGAAGCTGGCAGGCGAAATCGGCAAGTCGCTTGCAGGCATCATCCTGGACGAGATACCCGACGCGGAGCAGGCACTTCATCAGACGCAAGATTCCGCCAAGAAGCTGGGCGAGTTGGTGCAAACGCCGCAGCCTGAGGGTGCGCCGAGCGAGACGGCATCGCAGGCCTCAGCCAACGCCGCCCTTTCAGACGCGGAAGTCGCCCAGCGGCTCGATCGAATCTTCGATGACGGCAAGGAGCCTTCCGCGGCGACGGATTCCGTTCCTTACGTGGATTTCGGCAGCGAGAAGCCTGAGGAGCAGGCCCCGGCCGCTTCGACTTCGACTGCCGCTGAAGCCAAAGCCGTGGAAGCCTACCAGCAGGAACCCCTGCTGATCGACGAGAAAGAGCAGGACTTTGTCAAGGGATTCATCGAGGAAGCGTTTGAGCACATCGAGAACATCGAGTCTTCGGTATTGGAAGTGGAGCGCAGTCCGGGTGATACGGCCCGCATCGATGACCTGTTTCGGCCTTTCCACACCATCAAGGGCGCCGCAGGATTCCTCAATCTTCGGGACATCAACAGCCTGACGCACGTGGCCGAGACCCTGCTCGACCAGGCCCGGAAGGGCCAGCGTCCCGTCACGCCGGGGCTTATTGATCTGATCTTTGATGTCGTAGACGTACTGAAGGCCCAGATTCAGGCGGTATCGACATTCCTCGAGTCGCCCACGTCCGGACCCGTACCCCAACCGCCCGTCAGCGAGTTGATCGGATTCCTCAGGGAAGTCGTCGCGGGAACCATCGAGCCGCGCGGACGCCAGTCCGGCGGACCCGCGCGCCTGACGGGGGAACAGCTCGTCGAACGCGGCGCCGTTGCACCGGAGGCCGTGCAGTTTGCGGTGGATCAGCAGGAGCATGGTTCGTCGAAGCCGGTGGGTGAAATCCTGCGCGATAATGATCTGGTGACGGCGCGACAGGTCAGCCAGGCCATGCGCGGCACAGAGGACGGGATCGCCAGTGCAGCCGTTCGCGGTGACCAGTCCGTACGCATCGATACGCACAAGCTTGACCAGCTCGTGGACATGGTCGGCGAGCTGGTCATCGCTCAGGCTCAGGTGAACTCCCATGGGCTCATCGTGACCGATCCCAAGCTCAGCAAGGGCGTCACGCAGGTCACCAAGATCGTCCGCGATGTCCAGGAAGTGGCGATGGCGATGCGCATGCTGCCCATTGCCTCGACATTCCAGCGAATGGCGCGGCTCGTCCGCGACGTGGCCCGCAAGGCGGGCAAGCAGGTCGAACTGATCATTACCGGTGAGGAAACCGAGCTCGACAAGAATGTCATTCAGCAGATCGGCGATCCTCTGGTGCACATGGTGCGGAACGCCGTGGATCACGGCGTAGAGCCGCCCGAGGAGCGCCTGGCGGCGGGCAAGCCCCAGCTCGGCCGCATCCATTTGCGCGCCTTCCACCAGGGCGGCAGTATCGTGATCGAAATCACGGACGACGGACGGGGCATGGACGCACGCAAGCTGGTTGCCAAGGGCATTGAGAAGGGGCTCGTTCGACCGGAAGAGGAGTTGACGGACCAGCAGGCCTTCGCCCTGATCTTCGCCCCGGGTTTCTCCACCGCGAAGGTGGTGACGGATATCTCGGGTCGAGGCGTGGGCATGGATGTCGTCCGTCGCAACATCGAGTTGCTTCGCGGGCGCGTGGACATCTCGTCCGAAATCGGCAGGGGAAGCACGTTCTCGATTCGACTCCCGCTTACCCTGGCGATTATCGACGGCATGATCGTGCGCGTGGGGAATGAGCGATTCATCATTCCCACGCTGACCATCGAGCAGTCCCTTCGGCCGACGCCGTCGCAGGTGACCACCGTGCAGCAGCGCGGGGAAGCGCTGTCGCTGCGCGGGAGGTTGATCCCCTTGATTCAAATCGGGCAGTTGTTCGGCCTGGCCGACCGCGTGGAGCCCTGCGAGGCGATGGTCGTCGTGGCGCGCTGTGACGACGGGCGGATTATCGGCCTGGTTGTCCACGAGCTTCTGGATCAGCAACAGGTGGTCATCAAGTCGTTGGGCGAACGATTCAAGGGAATTCGCGGCGTGTCCGGCGGCGCCATCCTCGGCGACGGACGCATCGGCCTGATCGTCGAGCCGGGAGGAATCGCCGCGGCCTACGACCGGGAAGCGTTACCCAGTCTCTGCCGGCCGTCGGCAACGCCCACTTCCGCGGTACCTCTCGGCCTGGAAGCAGCGGACGCACAGGACATTCCGGAATCCGCCGCCGTACCGGCAGCCCTTTGACCCATTTGCCATTTGGGAGAAATGCAATGCAGGACCTGATGGACACGCCCGTCGCTCAGCAGGAGCTGGAACAGGATCGCTCGCTTGGAGGGAAATATCTGACATTCCTGCTCGGCGGCGAGGAATACGGCCTGGAAATTCTGAAGGTGCGCGAGATTATCGGCATCATGGACATCACCAAGGTTCCGCAGACGCCGTCGTTCGTGGAGGGCGTCATCAACCTTCGGGGCAAGGTGATTCCGGTGATCGATCTGCGGGCCAAGTTCGGCCTGGAACGCATCGCTTACAACGAGCAGACATGCATCATCGTCGTCGACGTGGGTGCCCTGATGGGCATCATCGTCGATACGGTGTCCGAGGTGCACGACATCGTGTCTTCGGATATCGAACCGGCGCCGAGCTTCGGCTCGTCCATTGATACGAGCTTTATCCTGGGCATGGGGAAGGTAAAGGACACGGTGAAGATCCTCCTCGACATTGACCGTGTTCTGACCCAGGAAGAGCTGGTCCGGATCGCCGACCAGGTCAGCGGCGCGTAAGTCAGGCGTCGGGCCACTCGGTTTCCGCTGCGGAAGACGGAAGCTCGACGGACGTCGGTGGTGAAAGCGTCGCCCGGGGGAAATCGGGCCACGTTCGGGGATTGGATCATCGATGGACCAAGTCGTGGATATCGCTGATGTCAAGGTCTCCAGCAACCCCGGTTGCACCCTGGTGACCTATTCGCTGGGCAGCTGTATCGGGGTGACGGTCTGGGATCCCGAAGTCCGCGTGGGCGGCATGATCCACTACATGCTTCCGGATTCGTCGCTATCCAAGGAGAAAGCCGTCGCCAATCCCGCGATGTTCGCGGACCTGGGCATTCCCAAGCTGTTTCGTGCCGCCTACGAACTCGGAGCCACCAAGAAGCGCATGGTGGTCAAGGTCGCCGGCGGGTCACAACTCCTGGACGATGCAGGCACGTTCAACATCGGCAAGCGGAACTACGTCATGCTCCGCAAGATCTTCTGGAAGAACGGCGTACTCATCGACGCTGAGGACGTGGGCGGGAATATCAGTCGCACCGTACGGCTTGACGTCGGCACGGGACGCGTGACGGTCCGGAGTCAGGGTCAGGAGGTCGAACTATGACCACGATTGCGGAGATCGTCGCCCAGGTGAAAGCGTTGCCGGCCTTGCCGGACACGGCCTTGAAGCTGATGAAGGCCGTGGGGGATCCGCGAAGCAGTGTCGACGACATTGTCGAGGCCGTGCGATACGACCAGGTGGTCACGGCCGATGTGCTTCGACTCTGCAACTCCGCGTACTTCGGGCTGTCGCGAAAGATCACATCGCTGAGTGACGCGATGGTATGTCTGGGGACCTCCCGGGTGCTGCAACTGGTCATGTCCGTGCATACGAACTCGCTGCTGGCGCGGCCTCAGGAAGGGTACGGGCTTGCACCGGGCCTGCTATGGAAACACTCCGTGGCGGTGGCGTTGGCGTCCTCGGCCATCTCGACGATTCTCAAGCTGCCGAGCGCGGCCATGGCCTTCACCGCCGGGCTCCTCCACGACATTGGCAAGGTGGTGCTGTCCAACCATGTCTCGCGCGAGTTCGAGGAAATCATGCGCCTCGTCACGGAGCGGAAGGTCAGCTTTGGGGAGGCCGAGCAGGAAATCCTCGGATATTCTCACGCGGAGGTCGGAGCGCAGATCGCCGAGAAATGGTCACTCCCCGAGACGATTGTCCGCTGCATACGCTTCCACCATACGCCCCACGATGCCCATCCCGCCGATCCGCTTGTTGATGCGGTCCACATCGGGGATTGCGTCTGCCTGCTGCTGGGAATCGGAATCGGTGAGGACGGACTGAGCTATCGGGCGGACGGTGCCGTGATGGAGCGCTGCGGTCTGCGCGAGGCCGACCTGGAACGAATTGGCTTGGAGGTAACCATGGAACTTCAACGCGTGCAGGCGTTGTTCGCCCAGGGCACGACCGACGCGGTAGGGACGGGGGCGAGGTAGGAGACGACCGATGAATAGAGACATTCTCATCGTCGACGATTCGGCGACCATCCGCGCCATGATCAAGCGGACCATCCGCATGACCGGCCTGGACGTCGGCGATATTCGCGAAGCCGCCAACGGAATCGAAGCCCTTGCCCAACTGCACGACCACGATTTCGCGGCGCTGCTCGTGGACATCAACATGCCCACGATGAACGGCGTGCAACTGCTCACGCGTATGAAGCAGGTGGATCGCCTGCGCGACATTCCCGTCGTCGTCGCCTCGACCGAGGGAAGTCAGCAGCGTATCGCCGAACTGCGTCAACTGGGCGTGGCCGGATACGTACGCAAGCCCTTTCAGCCGGAACAACTTCGTGACGTGCTGATGCCTATTCTCGGAGTACTGCCCGATGGCAAGACCGAATACCGGGACGCTGACGACGATAGTTTCTGATGTGCTCGCCAACCTCGCCTTCCTCTTTACAGATGGCGACAATGCGAACGGAGCAGGCACACTCGAAACCGAGCGGGTCTGGCACACGCGCGTCAGCTACTACGGCCCCTGCGCGGGGACCCTCTGCCTGACAAGCCCGCAGGCCTTCGCCGAGCTGCTCGCCACGAACCTGCTGGGGCTCGACCGCGACGACCCGGATCTTCCCGCGCGGGCGGAGGACGCCGTCAAGGAGTTCATGAACATCCTTTGCGGGCAGTTCATCACCACGGTGCACGGGTCCGAGGACGTATTCAATCTGTCAATTCCCTCCGTGGAGCATGACGGCACCGGACCGCTGAACACGGAACGCGGCGTGGCGACGGACGTGCTCTGCGTCGAGGGAATTCCACTGCGCCTGATCTGGTGGGCGGTCGATCTCGCCGGTACCGGGAAGTCGCCATGATCGCGCCACCCACGACCGCCGCAACCGAAGACATCTCCAAGGAGCAATACGAGCGCTTCCGGAAGCTCATCTACGCCGAGAGCGGCATCAACCTCGGCGCGGAGAAAGCGCAGCTTGTTCGCGCCCGCCTGGGGAAACGCCTTCGCCAACTGAACCTGAGCTCCTACGGCGAATACTACGAACTTGTCCGCAGCGACAAGACGGGGGCCGAACTCTGCAACCTGCTCGACGCGATCTCCACGAACACCACGCACCTCTTTCGCGAGAAGCGACACTTCGATCTGCTTCATGAACTAATATCGCGCTGGTGGAAGTCCGGAATGAAGCGCCGTTCGACGGACAACTTCCGCATCTGGAGCGCCGGTTGTTCCAGCGGCGAGGAGCCGCACTCCATTGCCATGACCATTGCCGATGCCCTGGAGGGAAATCGGCGCGCGGATGTCCGCATCCTGGCGACGGACATCTCCACGCGCATGTTGAAAACCGCTCGTGAAGCGGCTTATGAAACGCATCGTCTCGGTACGGTACCGCCCGCCTACTGCTCGAATTACTTTGAGAAAATCCATGACGGGCAAGGGGCGAAGGCCCGGCTGATTCAGCCGCTGCGGGATCTCATCACCTTCGGGCGTTTCAACCTCATGGCCCCGACGTTTCCGTTCAAACACGGGTTTGACGTCATTTTCTGCCGGAACGTGATGATCTACTTCGACCGCCCGACGCAACAGGGCCTGGTCAATCGATTCGCCATGCATCTTCGCCCGGGCGGTCATTTGTTTATCGGGCATTCGGAGAGCCTTAACGGAATCGAGCATCCGCTCGCCTATGTGGAGCCGACCGTATACCGAAAAAGCTAGCGCCGGCGACTGAAGCGGGCAGGCCCCGGATTTCGTCGCGATCGGCAGGAGTCAAACGGTGAAACGCAATCAGCCCATCAAAGTCCTCATCGTCGACGACTCGCCGATTATCCGCTCAATTCTCACCCGGGTGCTCTCCGACCAGCCCGACATCAACCTCGTCGGAGGTGCCAAGGACCCCTTCGAGGCCCGCGACCTCATCGCCCAGCATCGCCCCGACGTCATCATCCTTGACATCGAAATGCCGCGCATGGACGGCATGACCTTTCTCCGCAAGCTCCGCGCTCACTACCCCGTTCCCGTGCTGATGTGCAGCGGGGTCGCCCCGGCCAACAGTCGTCTGGCCCTCGAAGCCATCGAGATCGGAGCCGTCGACGTCGTCGCCAAACCCAATGCCGGCGGAACGGCCGCGATGGTTCACCTTGGCGAGGAACTGGCGGACAAAGTCCGCGCCGCGGCGATGGCCAGCGCGCCCAAGCCGCTCATCGCGGCGAAGCCGGCCGTCCCGGAGATCTCCTTCCGTGCCGCGGGAATCGATCCCCAGCGTTACCTGATCGCCGTGGGCGCATCCACCGGCGGAACCGAGGCCATCAAGGCGTTGCTCTCGCGTATGCCGGCCGACTCTCCTCCCATCGCCATCGTGCAGCACATGCCCGTGGGGTTCACGGCGTCCTTCGCGGAACGCCTGAACGATTTCTGCCCGCTGAAAGTCAGCGAGGCTGTGGAGGGGGATGAGCTGATTGCCGGGCGTGCGTTCATCGCCCGTGGCGACGCCCAGCTCGTCGTTCGGGTGACCGGCACGCGCCGCACGCTGGCCTACGCGGGCAACACGCCGGTGAACCGCCACTGTCCCAGCGTCGACGTGCTCTTCCATTCCGTCGCCGAGAAATGCGCCCGCCAGACGGTCGGCATCATCCTGACCGGCATGGGCGCAGACGGTGCCCGCGGTCTGTTGGCCATGCGCCAGGCGGGCTCCATCACCTTCGGCCAGGACGCCGCCAGTTGTGTCGTGTACGGCATGCCCAAGGCCGCCGCCGACATCGGCGCCGTCGAACATGCGGCCTCACCGACAGAAATGCCCCGGCTGGTCGTACAGGCATTGCGCAGGATCGGCTCACCGGCGCGCGGTGCCGCGATCCGAACATGATCGCGTCCGGGCCACGTCCCAGAACGCCACCTCGGAATCACGCAGGCCAATCCGGAGAATTCCGGACGCATGGCCGCCGCTGGACGCATCGGCTTGCGAAGGCCGCGGCGATATCCCACGCTCTGCCTCGGGGAATCATTGCGACTGGAAACGGAAAGTCCGAGACATGTCATGGTACCGCTTGATCCCAATCGCATGCGCTCGCCGCCGACGCCGATACGCCCCAGCCACCTGCTGGAATTGGTGATTGCGATTCTGGCCGGAGCCAGTTGGATTCTGTGGGAAAACGACATCCTTACGGATCGGGAGGCGGTCACGGCCCTTTTTGCGACGGTTGTCGCCCTGTGGACGGCACTGATCTACAACGTGCTCCGCGCACGCCCTCCGAGGCACGAATCATAGGCTTCTGAGACAGCCCTTCCCTGCATGGAGCATCTACGATCTTATCGGACGGCCCTCTCGAGTTCATTTCCGGACCTTCGCGAACCTCGGTCCGGGTTTTATTGGTCTGCCCCCTACTACCTGCCGAAATACCGTTGAACGTCTGGCGTTGCGGTGACGCATGCATGGGTTCCGGGTTGGGCTGGAACCGCCCGCGCCCTCAATAAAGGAGATGAGTCGATGCGAAAGGTTGCCTCTGTTTCTCTGTTGTTGGTCGGTACTCTGGCCATGGGTGGCTGCGCCATGTTCAACAAGAACACGCCGGCCAACCAGGCGGACTACACGGCCATGTCCGTCCGTTTCGTGCTGCCGTCGGGATTTGAGCCGGCCGGTCCGGACTTCCAGGCGAATACACGCCTGACTTCGTTCAGCGATACCTGCACGAATCACTGCTCGAAGGGCTGGTCCTTCTTCGGTTCGAATTGCTCGAATTGCACGAACCACTGCTCGGGTTGCTCGGATTGCACGAAGGTCGTAAAGAACTGCAATACGGGTGGCGAAACCACGTACTGGAACACAAAGGCCTTCACGGTCGCCGACGACTGCACGAATGGGAACTGCACGAGCACGTACGCCCACGGCGATTGCGGCGGCCACTGCGCCCACGGCAACGGCACGACGTGCAACACCTGCGCCTGGGTGGATGCCACCAGTCCCTACCATGTCGTGCTCTGGGGCAAGAACATCAACGGTCAGGACGTGACGTTTACGTCTGCGCCGCTGGAGCCCGGCCCGTACATCTTCCGCTTCTTCGACGTGGATGACGGCGACATCTGGCAGGGTTGGCTGAGCATCAATCACACGAACGGCCTGCTGGATACCTATCGCCAGTGGCGCGACGGCGTACGCGACTACAAGCAGTGGCTGGGCTATGAAGCCGGCGTTGCCGGAAAATTCGACAGCGGCGATGCGGGCGACTTCCGCCAGTTCCAGAAGCAGGTTCGCGAGTTGGATCGTCTCGAGAATCGCATCAATCGCGCCATCGCGCAGGAAGCGGCCGAGCAGGCCCAGTTCCAGACGGCGTTGACGGAATCCTTCAGCTTCGCCGACGTGTTGCTCATGCCCGGCGGGACCGAGCCCTTCTTCCCGACGACGAACCCGACATTCAACAACCAGGATCTCAACTTGGTCCGCAGCGGCCAGCCGGTGACCAAGGTCGTCCTCGCCGCCGACTACGACCAGACCATGGGCAAGCTCCAGCGTCTGAATGATCTGCGGAGCGACCTTCTGGGCATCCGCAATGTCCTTCAGGAAGAGGCCAAGCGCCTGGTTCGCCGAAAGAACTACTTCACGGTCACCGACCACCTGTATCACCACAATCAGCGCTTCGTCACGAACGAGATCCGCTTGCAGCGGACGCTGGCGCAGATCGACCGCCTGAACGACCAGGTCGCCGACTGCCGCGAGCGGGCCATCGGTCTGGCGTTTGTCGCCGAGATGCTCACGCCGAACGACAACTTCAACGTGCTCGATCAAGTCAAGAGCGAACTGGACCGCGAGCGCGTCGTGTTCGACACCGAGATGCAGCGTCTCGACAGCCTCTACAACCGCAGCAAGGTGACAAGCGCCAATCGCGTCGCCCTTCAGGGTGAGCGGCAGCAGACGCAGGCGATGCTGCAAAACCTCGATCAGCAGGCCGACGCCATCAACCGCGCGAAGGGGACGCTGACCACGCTGGCCAAGAACAGCACGGTCATCTTCCAGCACGGACCGACGCGTCTCGTCTCGGCAACGATGGTCAATGACAACGTTCCGGTGCAGGTGGCCAACGCCCTTCAGCAGGAGTGCGTCCTGTCCGTCCGCCTGGATCACGTTGACCTGCCGGAAACGACGACGACTTCGACGGTCACGCAGACGCAGCGGACCGATTTCATTCAGACCGGCTTCAGCGGCTATTGATCCGCTGAGCGATTGGTCTCTTGAGGGCGGCCGCGCCGCATTCCGCAACGTTGTTGGGACGCGGAACGCAGGCCGACACGCAACGCGTCAGACCGGCCCCCATCGGAATCGGATTTCGATGGGGGCCTCTTTGCGCGCCGCCCGGTGAACCGTCCCGTTTTCGCAGCGCTAACGCCCCCCTGCTTGTAGGCCCCCTGGTCCGGACTAGAATGACGCGCTCAGCACTCAAGTGGCATTGATGTACGGTCGGAGTCGAGGGCCCCAAGAAATTGGACCTCGCGAATCGGTGGTCCCTGCCCCACCGGCGTACCGCTCAAGGGGAAGCCCCCCGGGGCCGAACATTCTCACAGGGCGCACGAGGCGAGTTTGATAGCAGTTTCGGCCACCCGCTGGCGCTGGAAGTGTGTCGTCGCGGGACATTGAGAAGTGGTCTGATTCGCCCTCGATGCGACGTAACATATTGTTCCTAAGAGAGTTCCGTCGTAATCAGGCGGTACTCGACGGGGACGGAGTCTGCCCGAAGATCATGCCTCCCCTGCTGTGACGGATCGAAGAAGGATGCCCCACAAGCCCACGGGGCTCGAAATGAGTACGACCCGACAAGCCAACCTGATGCCCGCGGATCGTGCGGCCGCTGTCCCGCCAGCCCCGCTTCTGTCGGAAGCAGGGACCTCTTCCCCGAAGCCCGATGGAGGCACGATCCGCGCCCGGGCCGTCCGCGGCTCGATCTGGACGATCCTGGGGTACGGTACGTCGCAGGTCCTACGACTGGCCGGGAACGTGGTCCTGGCCCGCCTCTTGGTGCCCGAGGCGTTCGGCCTGATGACACTTGTTAACGTCGTGCTTCAAGGGCTTCAGATGTTCTCGGACGTGGGCATCGGCCCCAGTATTATCCAGAATCGACGCGGCGATGACCCGGCCTTCCTCAACACCGCCTGGACAGTGCAGGTCATCCGCGGAGGCGCTCTCTGGGTCGCGGCATGCGTCCTGGCCGTACCGCTGGCGAGCTTCTACGAGCAGCCCGAGCTCGCTGCACTGCTGCCGGCAGCAGGACTGTTCGCCCTAGCGACGGGATTCAACTCCACTGCACTATTTATCCACAACCGAAACCTCGCGTTGGGCCGATTGACGATGCTCGAGCTGCTGGCACAAGCGCTGGGGCTGACGGTCACCATCGTATGGGCCGTGCTGCACCCCACGGTCTGGGCGCTCGTCGCCGGAACCGTGCTGGGTGGGGCCATCAGGATGACGCTCTCGCATCTGTTGCTTCCTGGGGTGCCCTGCCGACTCCGCTGGGATTCACAAGCCGCGCGGGAACTCGTTCATTTCGGGAGATGGATCTTCCTGAGCACGCTCACGACGTTTCTGGCCGCTCAGTCCGACAAGTTGATCTTCGCCAAGACCATCCCCTTCGCCATGCTCGGTGTGTACGGGATTGCCTTCCTGTTCGCCACGATGCCCACGCAGGTCATCGTGCGAATCGGATCGAGCGTGGTCTTCCCGGCCTACAGTCGCGTCGTGCGCGAAGGCGGCAACCTTCCATCCGCTTACGTCCGCGCTCGCCGCCCATTGCTGCTCGTCGGCGCGGCGTTGATCACGTTGACGATCGCCTCGGGGCCTTACTTTGTTCGATCACTGTACAAGCCTGAGTTCCATGCCGCCGGCGGGCTGATGCAGCTCCTGGCCGTCATGGCCTGGTTCCAGATTCTCGAATGCACCAACGGAAGCGCCCTGCTGGCCACGGGACGTCCATCGTGGGTCGCGGCCGGAAATTTCGCGAAGCTCGTTGGACTTATCGCGCTGATCCCGTTGGGCTTTGGACTGTATGGATTTTACGGAGCGGTCGGCGGCCTCGTGCTCGCCGAGGCCTGCCGTTACCTGGTGTCCGCCACGGCCGTCCGTCGTATCGGACTGCCCGGCATCGGTGCCGACGTGCCGTTCATTTTCCTGACCGCCGGCGCCGCGGCCGCAGGAGTCGTCCTGGCGTCGGGTCTCACCCGAACGGGCTTGCCCGACGCAGCCGTGTTTCTCCTGGTCGGCGCGACCGGTGCTGCCGCATGGGCAATCGCGCTGTATCGCATGCCCTCCGTGCGGAGGATGTTCGCATCGTGAAAATCACCTTCGTCCTTCCGGACGCCAATTACCTCGGCGGCACAAGGGTCATTGCCATTTACGCCGAGCGACTCCGTCGCCGAGGTCATCAGGTCTACGTGGTCTCGACGCCGCGCCGACCGATTCCCATCAAGCAGCGTTTTCGCAGCCTCGTCGATGGAAGAGGTTGGCCGAGCGCCGAGTCCCGCCCCGCTTCCTACCTGGACGCCACAGGCGTGGACCATCGCGTGATCGACCGTTGGCGGCCGATGACGGACGCCGATGTTCCCGACGCGGATGTAGTTATTGCGACGTGGTGGGAAACCGCCCATTGGGTCGCGGGATTCTCGCCGCGAAAAGGGGCCAAGGCCTACTTCGTGCAGGACTACGGCGCGCATGGGGGGCAGCCGCTGGATAAGGTCGCGGAAACGTGGCGGTTGCCACTGCACAAGATCACCATCTGCCGCTGGCTGCGTGATCTCGTCGTCGAGCACTGCGCCGGGAGCGAGATCGACCTGGTACTCAATAGCGTGGACCAGGAGCAGTTCCAGGCCCCGCGGCGCGGCAAACAGCCCGCACCGACGGTCGGAACCGTCTATTCTCGTCGCCCCCAAAAGGGATGCGACACGGCCTTGGCGGCGGTGCGTCTCGCCCGCGAGCAGATCCCCGCGCTGAAGTTGATCACGTTCGGCGGCGGACCGCCGTCGGAAGATCTGCCCCTGCCACCGGGCACTGTGCATAACGGTCATGCCCGCGAAGATGAGTTGGCCACGATCTATGCCGGTTGCGATGCGTGGCTCTTCTCGAGTCGCAAGGAAGGATTCGGGCTGCCGATTCTGGAGGCCATGGCGTGCCGTACGCCGGTCATCGCCACGCCGGCCGGTGCCGCGCCGGAGTTGCTCGAAGGAGGCCGAGGACTCCTGGTGAACATGGACGACGACGCCGACATGGCTCGGGCGATCGTTGAGATCTGCCGCATGGACGAGGCTACATGGCAGGCGATGTCTGACGCGGCATTCGAAGCCACACGGGCCTATTCATGGGACGATGCCACGGACCGTTTCGAAGCCGCCCTTCTTTCCGCGACAAGAATGACAGCCGCGACGTAGCCGGCCGGGCGCGGACTGCGAACACGAACGAAGACGGATGGACCAATCCTTCACATTCCTCGTACTGATCGGTTGGGTGCCGGCCTGCGCGGTCCTGTTTGCGCTGATGTCACCTGTCCGGGCGGTAAGTGTCGCGTTCAGCTTCGGCTGGCTGTTTCTGCCCGTTGCCCGCGTGTCGATTTCCGGCCTGCCGGACATCGACAAGGTGATGAGCACGAGCCTTGGTGTCTTCTGCGGGATTGCGCTATTTCAGCCGGCCTTGCTGGCCCGCTTGCGGTTCGGCTGGGCCGAAATCCTGCTGCTCTTTTTTGCGATCAGCGTGTACGTAACCTCCGTCGTGAACGGGCTGGGTTCGTGGGATGGAATGTCCGCGACGTTCAGCCAGGTGCTCAACTACGGTGTCCCATTCGTATTCGGGCGGGCCTTGCTCAATACACCACGCGACCGCTGGGAGGCGGGGCGCGTCTTCGTGGGATTTGCAGCGATCTACGCCATCCTGGCTGTCTGGGAATGGCGCATGAGCCCCCAGCTCCACGCCTCACTGTACGGATTCTACCCGCAGGAACGGGGGTTCATGATCGCCGCCCGCTGGGGATTTTATCGCCCCATCCTGTTCTTCTCGGCCAACCTCGCTCTTGGGACTTTCTTCGCCTGGACCACGGTTCTCGCCTGGTGGATGTACCTTCGCAAGCAGCTTACGCCCATGTTCGGGGTCCCGGCCGAAGTGCTCGTCGCTCTGCCTACACTGGGACTGCTCACCTCCATGTCGTTGGGCCCCTGGATTCTGGCGATCGGGGGATTGGGCATTCTGTGGGTATGGTCCAGGACGGGGGCGCGCTGGATTGTGGTCCTCCCCGCCTGCTTTGCCTTTGCCTGGATGTCAGCCCGCTATACTGGCGTCACGCAGGGGGACTGGCTGACACGAAACGTGGAAGTCCTATCCGAAGAGCGCGCTGCTTCGCTCCAGTATCGGATTGATGCCGAGGAACTCCTGCTGGAGCACGCCAAGGAACGTCCGATTTTCGGCTGGGGCGGCTGGGGGCGAAACCGTGTTTACGACGAGCAGGGCGAATCGGTCACGGCCGTTGACGGCCTCTGGATCATCTACGTCGGCATCTACGGACTTTCGGGCCTGACCTTGTTTTTTCTCTGGTGGTGCTATCCCCTCCTGATCAGTGCCCGCGTCCGCGCGCCTTTCGAGGGCGAGGCGGTGGTCATGGCTCTGCTCGTGGCCGTGGCGATTCAGTCCTGTAATCTCGTGTTTAACGCGTTCGTGAGCCCCGTTCTGACGTTAGCCTGTGGAGGTCTGGTTACGAATCTGACGGCCGCGCTGCAACGTGAGCGCTTTGTCAGTGCCCATCGGACCGTATTTGCCGGGTATGCCGCGGGGGGGACAACGTAGGAAAACCAGTAAGCGGGACGCGTGCCGCGCTTAGGCAGGTAAGCCTGGAGAATGCAGCAACCGGATGAAGGTAGCCTGTCGGATCCCCGGGACCAGATTGCCCCCGGCGGCACCGCGCTGCTTCGGCGTGGAGGCATGATGCTTGGGCTCATCGGCGCGGCCGTTTCTTTGGTCGTTGCCGCAATCGCCGTTGTCGTTTGGCAACATGGCGGTCTGGCCGGGCGAGGAGGATTCAATGCGGCGTGCAGTGCGACGTATGCCGCTGCACTTGCGCTGATCTCAATCATGGTCACTCTTGGAGTACTGCGGCTCGGGAAGCGTTGGGCCGCCATAAGGATCCTTCTCGGCGCCTATTTTTTCGTCAGTCTGCTCATCGGTCTCGAACTGGTTGCTGCCTTTCGCTATCCTCGGGTGCCCGGCGGCGTAACGGCCTTTGAATCTGCACCGGAAGTCGGCTGGCAATTGAAGCCTAATTTCAATGGGCTGTATGCGGGCGTCCCCCTGATCACAAACGCCGATGGTTTCCGTTCCCCTCCGATCTCGTTGAAAACGAATCCAAACGTTGTGCGCGTCATTTGCCTGGGCGATTCCGTCACATTCGGTCAGGGTTCGGACGCGGAATATGCCTACCCGCAGATTCTCCAGGGACTCCTGAATAAACAACGCCCCGAGATGTACTGGGACGTGGTGAACACAGGTGTCCCGGGTTATTGCACATTTCAGGAGACGCATCAGCTCCGCCGTTGTCTGGAGCACGGCTACAGGCCGCGACTGGTCATCTTATTGATCTGCTTGAACGACATCACTGAGAAGTACACCGCCCTGCGCAGTTTCGGAGGGACGGGGCTCGGTTTCCAGGGTGTTCCGGACGGTACCGGCGCATGGTTCTTCCGCTCGATCGCCCACCTCCGCCACTACAGCGGAATACTTACTGCTCTGACACCGACGACTGCCGAGGCCCAGCGGCGCGAAGCCTACGCCGTCCGGTTGCTCTGGGAACAGCCCTACGCCGCCCAGATCGAAGAAGCGTGGCAGCAGCAGGAAATTGAACTGGATAAGCTCGTAGACCTCAACCGCTCGGAAGAACTGGGTCTGCTTCTGGCCGTGGTCCCCTACCGCAGCCAGCTTGCCAACCCGAGGAGCAGGAACGCCCCCCAGCGACGGCTGTCCGACTACTCCCAAGAGCACAAACTGGCCTTCCTCGATCTAATGCCCGCGTTGCTTCGCGAAGCGGAGCTGGGCGGCATGTCGCCGGAGTCGTTTTTCCTGGACGATTCCCATTTGACGGCCCAGGGCAACGGAGTGGTCGCCCAAGCTGTGGCCGAGGCGTTCAAAGATTCCGCCAGCGTGGAACCGCCCCTCGGCTCAGCCGATATACCGGGAGAGGGCGGCGCAGGCAGTTATCGAGACGTGATTCTGGACCACGGCACGAGCTGGGCCGTCGCGCTCCGAAAATTGGCCTCGGACAGCATCGCACGGAAACCCTGATTCCGCGCTGCGGGTTTGTTCATTAGAAGGAATGTAGCATGAACGTACTGGTTACCGGCGGAGCGGGATACATCGGCTGTCGCCTCATCCCCGCGCTTCTGACGGACGGGCACAACGTCCGCGTGGTGGACAAGCTCATCTTCGGTGACGGCGGTCTCGCTCCCGTCCGCGACCGGATCGAACTCATCCCCGGAGATATCCTGGCCCTGCCGCCGTCAGCGCTGAAGGATATGGACGCCGTGGTCCATCTGGCGGGGCTCTCCAACGACCCCACCGCCGAGTTCAATCCCGCGGCCAACAAGGCCATGAATACCGATGCCACGATCCGCATTGGCGAAATGGCCAAGAAGGCGGGGGTCAAGCGCTTCGTGTTCGCCTCGTCGTGCTCCATCTATTACACCATGAACCCGGACAACGAGATGCGGAGCGAGGAGTTCCCGGTCGACCCGCAGGCACCCTACTCGTGGTCCAAGCGCCAGGCGGAGATCGGCCTGCTCAATCTCACCGACAGCAATTTCTGCCCGGTCATGTTGCGCAAGGGAACCGTCTACGGACAGTCACCGCGCATGCGCTACGACCTGGTGATCAATACCTTCACCCGCGACGCCTATTCCAAGAGGCGGTTGACGCTGCACGCGGGCGGGCGGATGTGGCGGCCCATGCTCCACATCGATGATGCCGTCGACGCGTATCGCATCGCCCTGTCCGCGCCGGAAGCCAAGGTCAAAGGGCAGATATTCAACGCCCTGTCGGATAACTATCCGGTGATCAAGCTCGCCCATGAGGTGCGCCGCACGCTGGAGGGACACAAGGGCATCCGCCTGGATCTGGATCTCCAGCCCGTGGGCATCTCTCGCAGCTATCGCGTGGACGGAGACAGATTCCGCAACGCCCTGGGATTCAATCCGCAGCACGAAATGGGGCGCTCCGTCGATGAGATGTGGGATGAACTCGAAGGCGGTATCGATATCGACAACCCGATCTATTACAACATCCGCTGGCTTGAGCTCCTGTGCGACATGGAGACGCGATTGAAGGCCATGGGGGGAAGCGTGTTCCTCCCCGGCGAAGCACCACGGGAACGATAGGCTTTGCGCGGCGGATTGAACGGCGACGCTCGTTGGCTCGTGACGTATTGAGGTGACTATGAAACTCGCAGTAATCGGCTCGGCCGGGCAGGTGGGACAGGAGTTCCGCAAGGTGCTTTCCCCCACACAGTGGATCCCGCTCACCCGGGCGGACCTGGATATCACCGATGCCGCCTCGGTCGAGCGATGTCTGTCCTCGATGGACGCCGACGTCATCATCAATCTTGCCGCTTTTCACGATGTCAACGGCTGCGAGGACGACGGAAACCGGGCCTTCGCCGTCAACGCGCTCGGGGCGCTGAACGTCGCACGCGCGGCGGCCGTCGGCGGGCGGAAGATCGTCTACTTCAGTTCCGACTACGTCTTCGGGCAGCAGTCGAACCGCAAGGAGCCCTACCTGGAGGACGACATCGTCGGACCGGTCAACGTCTATGGCGTCAGCAAGGTCGCCGGTGAGCAGTGCGTGCGCATGACCGCGGAGAATCACCTGATCGTCCGTTCCAGCAGCCTCTTCGGAGCGGTGACCAGCAAGAAGGGATGGACTTTCCCCGAGATGATCCTTCGAAAAGCGAAGGCGGGAGACCCCCTCAAGGTCGTGAACGACCAGTACATGTCGCCGACGTACACGCTCGATCTCGTTCGGACGGTCATTCAACTCCTGCAGCGCGGCGCGACCGGCACTGTCCACGTCGCCAATGCCGACGGTTGCACCTGGTATGATTTCGCCACGGCGACGCTCGAGCTGGCAGGGGTGAAGCACGCCATCGAGCCGGTCAGTTCGGCGGCGTTTCCCTCGCGAGCCCGCCGGCCGGTCTACTCGCGATTGGACAGCGGCCGGATCGACGATCTCGGTGTGAACGGCCTTCGCCACTGGCGCGACGCGCTGGGCGCCTACCTGGAGGAAAAGGGCTTGCGCGCCGGCTGAGAGCCACCCGCGCAACGTCTGACTGATTCGATCCCGTTCTAGATTCTTACGAGATAAGGAACCTCACCATGAATATTCACGACGTACAGCAGATTCTCCTTACGGTCCACGAGGACGATCGCGGCTACCTCTACGAAGTAGTTCACGGGAGTGACCCATACGTCACGAAGTTCGGGCAGGTGTACATGGTGGGCGATCGCATCCCCTTTGTCACCCGCGCCTACCACAAGCATCGCGAGTTGCACGACTGGTTCTGCATCGTCCACGGCTCGGCCAAGTTCGTGCTGGTCGACGACCGCGAGACCAGCCCGACGTATCGCAAGCACGACATTCTCATCGGCAGCGATCGCAAACCCAGCATGATCGTCGTCCCACCGGGCGTCTACCACGGGTGGATGAGCCTCGAGCCCGACACGCTGATGTGCAGCGTGGCCAGCCATGAATACAACCGTACGAATCCCGATGAGACCCGCGTCCCGCCCGGCGAGTTCGACAAGCTCATCGGATTCAATCCGTGGCAAATCATCGCCCGGTAAGGCTGCATGCCACTGCTCTTGGGCAGTGCTCTTGTATTTCGCACGATTCGGGTTGCACAAACGACTGGTCGTTCTTGGTAATGGGTGAGCACGAAGAGACATCCTCCGTTGACCTGACGGTGGTGGTGGTCAACTACAACAACCTTCGCGTGCTGCGCGGCTGCCTGCCCGCCTTGCGCGAGGCGCTGCGCGGCATCGCCGCCGAGACCATTCTCTCCGACAATGGAAGCACGGACGGCTCACTCGAGTGGGTTCGCGCAGAATTCCCCGAGGTCCACATTTTGGAGAACCGCGCCAACCTCGGATTCGCCGAGGCCAACAATCGTGCATTCGCCATCGCCCGCGGAGGCTACGTGTTTCTCCTGAATCCCGACACCGTGATCGAACCGGACGCAATCTGCATCCTGATCAAGGTCCTGGATGAACGCCCGGAGGTCGGCGCCGTCGGCCCCAAGCTCCTTAATGGCGACGGCTCGCGACAAATATCAGCCCGGGCCTTCCCCACGGCGCTCTCCTACGCCTTCGGCCTATCCGGGCTCGCGTGGCGTCACCCCAAGAGCCGCTTCTACAACCGCTTCGATATGCTCTGGTGGGATGGCGAGGACGAGCGGGCGGTGGATTGGGTGAGCGGCGCGGCCATTCTCACGCGCCGCGAGGTGCTCGAACGCGTCGGCGGGCTGGACCCCTACTTCTTCCTTACGTATGACGAAGTGGACTGGTGCCATCGTGTACGCAAGGCGGGCCACGCCGTCTGGTACACGCCGCACGCGCGCATTATGCACCTTGACCGGCAGAGTGAGCCGCAGTCCAACCCCAACCCCGAAGCGCGTATCAAGTATCTTACGGTGGAGCGCAACAGCCGCGTGCGATACTTCGTCAAGCACCGCGGGATGCTCTACGCGGCGTGGGTCGAGTGCATCCATATCGTCCTTGCGCTTCTCGTGCTGATCAAGGCCAGGCTCCTCGGCACCAACCAGGCGCCGATTGCCATTCTCGAGAAGGAACTCCTGCTCCGGCTCTACTGGCGAACGTTGAAGCGCCTGCCGCGCGCCATCTGGTCCCGCCTGTGTCGAACCGGGAAAAACGCATCCGATCGAACGCCTTACCGTGTCTTCATCAATCCCTATCTTGCCGATGGCGGATGACCCGTCTCAGATGTCCGGCGCAGAGTCGGTCGTGACGCCCCATGGCGATCGCGCGGCGGAGGCACCGCAGGCGTTACCGTCGATCAGCGTCGTGGTCATCGGCCGAAATGAAGGCCAGCGCCTCGTGCGCTGCCTCGAGTCCATCCGCGCTGCCGCTTACCCGGAAGGGAAGCTGGAGATCATCTACGTTGATTCGGATTCGACCGACGATAGCTGCCGGATCGCCGCCGAACGCGGCGCAAAGGTAATTACCATTCACCCCACGCGACCCTGCGCGGCCGCGGGACGCAATGCGGGCGCCGCCGCGGCCAATCACGAGTTCGTCCACTTCTTCGACGGCGACACGGTCATCCACCGCGACTGGTTCGCAAAAGCGGCCAATGCCATGGGTGATCCTCGGGTGGCCTGCGTGTTCGGCCGGCGCGAGGAAGTCGCTCCGCGATCGACCATCTACAATTTCTGGACGCACCACGACTGGTTCGTCGGTCCCGGCGAGGCCGAAAGTTGCGCCGGCGACGCCATGTTCCGCCGCGAAGTGCTACGCCAGGCCGGCGGATTCGACGAAACGCTGATCGCCGGGGAAGAGCCCGACCTCTGCTTCCGAATCCGCAGCGGACAGCACAAGGTCATTCTCTGCCTCGACGAGCCCATGACCCTGCACGACATGAACATGACCCGATTCCGTCAGTACTGGAAGCGATGTACGCGCACGGGTCACGCCTACGCGGAGGTCGGCGGACGTCATCCGCAGTTGCACTCCTGGCGGCGGGCGCGCTGGCGCGGGCCGATCCACGTGACCGTCGCCCTGCTCGCCGTCATCCTTTCGATCTTCCTTTGGGCGCCCCTTCCGTTCGTGTTCTGGATGATTCTCGTGGCCGCGCTCATCATGCGCAATGCCTGGCGCATGCGCGGGCGACTCGGCTCGCTCTCCGACGCCGTGCTCTACTCGTTGCACCACTATGTGGCCAAGCTGCCCATCACGGTCGGGTCGATTGACTTCTGGTTGCGAAGCACGTTGAAGCGCTCTCCCAAAGCACTCATCGAGTACCGATAGGATACCGTCTCTGGGTCACGTAAAGGCCATCCTCCGCACGACCGCTGCCGGCGCGCTGCACGCCTCCGGTATCAGCGCCCTCATCCGACGGCTCCACCGTCGGGACTTGATCATCCTCTGTTACCACCGCGTACTTCCGGAGGACGACCGCGCCGGTTCGCCGTTCCCCTCGCTTGCGGTGACACCAGAGATCTTCGACGCGCAGATGCGCTGGCTGTCAAGACACTACCGCTGCCTGACGCTTCGGGACGCCGTCGAAGAACGCCGCCGCGGCAAGCTACACGACCTGCCCGCGGCTGTGGTCACCTTCGACGACGGCTATCGCGATAATGCCACCTTCGCGGCACCGGTCCTTCGACAGCACGGCGTCCCTGCGACGTTCTTCGCCATCAGCAGGCTCGTGGATACGGATGAATCGCCCTGGTACGACCGTCTCGCCCGGGCGATTCGGAAACTCGAATCCATCGATGTGGAGCACACGCCGCCCTGCGAGGGCCCCAAGGAGCCGCGTCGCTGGCTGCAGGAACGACTCTCATCCGTCTCCCATGATCCCGCGCGGACCATCGTGGCCGAGGCCAAGGAGCTCGACGCCGCCTTCCGGCGCGAAGTCGTGGCCTGCGCGGTCGAGCTTGCGTCCGTTCGCCCGTCGAACGGCACTCCCGACCATGCCGATGCCATCATGAGTTCACAGCAGTTGCGCGAGCTCGCCCACCAGGGGCACGAGATCGGCTCGCACACCCGTACCCATCCCATTCTCCCGCGGCTCGCACCCGCGGAAATCGACGAGGAGCTCGCCGGATCCTGTGCGGATCTCTCGGCCGTTATGGGCCAGCCGATCGTGTCCCTGGCCTATCCCAACGGCGACTTCAACGAAGTCGTGGTAAGCAAAGCGCGAAACGCGGGCATTCGACAGGCCGTAACCACGCTGCCCGGCCTCAACGATCCGCACCGCGACGTCATGCGCCTCCGTCGCGTGTTTGTCGCCCAGGAACGTCTCGTTGGCGGAAGCGATCGACCCTCCGACGCCTTGTTCGCCCTGGAATTGACCGGCGCAGGCGACAAACTCTTCCTGCGCGAAGCGCGTCGGGGTGGTACCGAACGACCGTCCGCCAATGGAGTCTCGCCGTGAGGGTCGCCTACCTTTGCAGCCGCTACCCGGCGATCTCGCACACGTTTATCATGCGCGAGATTCTCGCCCTGCGCGACGCCGGCTTCGACGTGCAGACATTCACCGTTCGCCGCGTTCCGCCGAACGAGCTGCTCACCGAACTCGACCGCGCGGAAAGCGCCCGGACCCGCGCCATACTTCCCGCCGGACCGCTGAGACTCCTGGTCGCCCATCTTCGTGCATTCCTCCGACGGCCGGCCGGCTACTTCCGTGCTCTGCTGGAGTCTTTGCGCGATCGACCCCCGGGCCTGCGCAACGGGGTGTGGTACATGTATTACTTCGCGGAGGCTGGCATCCTCGCCGATGAACTGAGCCGGCGTGGTATTCGACATGTTCACGCCCATTTCGCGAACGTCGCCGCCAACGTCGCCAGGCTCGCCGCCTGCATCTGCGATGGGTCGTGGAGTCTCACCATCCACGGTCATGCAGATTTCGGCGATCCGGTCACGTCGCGCCTGCGAAGCAAGATCGCATCCGCGGCCTTCACCGCCTGCGTATCCGACTTTGGGCGGGCCCAGGCCATGCTGCAATCCGATCCGAACCACTGGCCGCGGATCCATCGCGTCTTCTGCGGCATCGACCCCGAACGTTTTCAGCCACCGGCCGATCGACCGCGCGAATTCGTGGCGCCTTCGCCTGATCATCCACTGAAGCTCCTGACCGTTGGACGCCTCTCTCCGGAGAAAGGGCACCTGGTTCTGCTCGCCGCACTTCACGACTTGAAGCAGCGCGGCGTACCGGTGCATTGCACGTTCGTCGGGGATGGCCCCAAGCGTTCGCAGCTCGAAGCGGAAGTCGCACGACACGAAATCCAATCGTTGGTGACCTTCGCCGGCGCTATCGGGCAGGACCACATCGGTGACTTCTATGCCGCGGCGGATGTGTTCGTGCTGCCCAGCTTCTCCGAAGGACTGCCCGTTGTGCTGATGGAAGCCATGGCCTCGGGACTGCCGACGGTCTCCTCACGAATAACGGGCATTCCGGAATTGATCCGCGATGGCGAGGACGGCGTGCTGGTCAGCCCCGCACGGCCTGATCTTCTAGCGCAGGCCATCGCCGATTTGGCCGATGATCCCTCAGTAAGGCGACGCATGGCCGCGTCGGCTCGGGAACGCATCGTCCGAGAATTCGATTCCCGCGTCACCGTCCGGCCGCTCGTCGAACTGCTGCGCGAGCGTCTCGCCAATCGCGAGCCGCAGGCTTCGGTCTGCGCGGAGCTATCCGAAGGGTCCGCCGTGCGGACCACAAGGTAAGTCGGGCTGTGCCCGCCAAAATCTCTTTCGATTCGCGACCTTGAAGGCAAACACGACAATCTCGTCTCCAAACAGGATTTCGGACCCAACCGAACCACCGGCCGGCGCCTCATCCGCTTTGACGAACGCTCCACCGGTTGAACCGAACGTCGCGCCGCCGCGTTGCGTCGTCATCTCCCCTGTTCGCGACGAAGCGGCATACCTTCAGCGCACGATCGACTCGATGGTCGCGCAGACGATTCGCCCGACGCTGTGGCTCATCATCGACGATGGCTCGAAGGATGACACCGTCGCTATTGCCCGCCGTGCCGCGGACGTCCACGACTGGATTCGCGTTCACGTTCGCGAAGACCGCGGCAAGCGCCGCGTCGGCGGCGGTGTGGTCGAGGCGTTTGACGAAGGCTGCTCGCTGGTCAATCTCGACGACTACGACTTCGTCTGCAAACTCGACGGCGACCTGGCATTCGAACCGACATACTTTCAACGCTTGTTCGAGAAATTCGCCGCAGATCCCCGCCTCGGCACGGCCAGCGGCAAAAGCTGGCTGGATATCGACGGCCGACTCGTACCCGAACGCACCAGCGACGACTTCTCGCAGGGGCAAACCAAGCTCTACCGCGTCGCCTGCTTCCACGAGATCGGCGGCTTCGTCCGCGAAGTGATGTGGGACGGCATCGACTGCCACCGCTGCCGGATGCTCGGTTGGAACGCGCGCAGTTTCCGCGACGATGAACTCCGCTTCATTCACCTTCGCCCGATGGGATCGTCCTTCAAGAGCATCTACCACGGCCGCCTGCGCTGGGGACGCGGGCAGTACTTCATGGGCACGCACCCGCTGTACGCCCTGGCCATCACGGCCTATCGCATGCTCGAACGGCCGTATGTCATCGGCGGCCTGCTGATCCTGGCCGGTTACACCGGCGCCGCCCTGCGCCGCGCCCGAAGATACGAGGACCCGCGTTTCCGGCGTTTCTTGAGAACATGGCAACTGTCCAGACTCAATCCGCTGTCCCGTCGCGCGAAGTAACGCCCGTCGCAAGACTGGTGAGTCTGCGCCAGCGGTGCGTCTCGCTCTTCGGCATTCCCTTCTGGGCAATTCGCTTCGAGGAAACCCTCGACGCCCTGGTCGAACTGGCCCGCGGGGACGAACCGTCGTACGTGGTCACCGCCAACGTCGATCATGTCGTGCGCTTCGAACGCCGGCCCGAAGTCCGATACCTCTATCTCGATGCCGACATGGTCGTGGCCGACGGCATGCCCCTGATCTGGGCCTCGAAACTGGTCGGGCGGAGACTGCCCCAGCGCGTCGCCGGGTCTGACTTGTTTCCAGCGCTGAGCGCTCGCGCCGCCCGGGAAGGACTCTCAGTCTTTCTGCTCGGCGGCGACCCCGGCACGGCGGATCGCTCCGCGGCCATTCTCCGCGCCCGCCATCCCAGCTTGCGCATCGCCGGAACCTATTGCCCACCCATGGGGTTCGAGAAAGATGCCGATGAGAACGGAAGGATCATTGAGATGATCCGCGCCGCCGATGTGGATATCCTCTTCGTTGGGCTGGGTTCGCCCAAGCAGGAGAAGTGGATCGCTGCGCATCGCAATGATTATCGGGCTCGACTGAGCGTCGGCGTCGGCATCAGCTTCAGCTTCCTGTGCGGCGACGTGGTCCGGGCGCCGCGCTGGCTCCAGCGCCTGGGGCTGGAATGGGCCCACAGAATGTTTCAGGAGCCGGGACGACTCTGGAGGCGATACCTCGTCGACGACAGCCGCTTCGCCTGGCTGGTCCTGCGGGAGATGTTCAAGAGGTCAAAGCAACTGGACCCATGATCAGCGCCAAAACTGAGACAAGCATGGCCTCGCGCACTTTGGCGTCACAACCGCTGCGCAACGCTCCGGCAGTTCGCGCGTTATCGGCCACTCGCGCCACCGCCTATCGGCGCCTCCTGATCGCCGTGCTCATCGTCCCCCTGCTGGTGACGGCCTGGGTCCGCGTGGCCCCGCTCATCGAAGGCGGTGATCGCCTTCAGCGGCAGTGCTTCACGGAAGACGGCTACCTCATGCTCACCATCGCCCGCAACATCGCCCTCAACCATGGCTTCTCCGTCTCCGAAGGCCAGATCGCCACCAATGGAACCCAGCCCCTCGCCACGTTGATCTACGCCGCCTGTTTCCGCGCCGTCGGCGGTGAGCGCCTGCCCGGACTGTTCCTGATTGTAATCGTTCAGATTCTCATCGCCGCAGCCGCCGCGATTCTGCTGTATTTCGCCGTCTCACGATGTTTCTACCGAGGACCCGATGCCGCGACGGCGGCGCTCCTCGTTGCCGGCGTCTGGTTCATCAGCCCCTCGTCGGTCATGCACACCCAGAACGGCCTCGAGACGGGACTGGCCACGCTGCTCATCATCGCCTCGATCGCCCTCTATGACCGCTACCTACTCCGGCTCACCGATTCGATGCACGCGGCCGCATGCCTGACGCTCGGCGCCGTTCTCGGATTGGCCTTTCTCGCTCGAAACGACGCCTGCCTCCTGATCGCCGCACTAATTCTTGTTCATCTATACCGCTGTATGCGGCGCGGCCTTCTCAAGCGAGCGCTCGTCCAGAGCTTCCTGATCGGCGTCACCAGCATTGTCGTGGCGTCGCCGTGGCTGTGGTTCAATGTCTCCCGATTCGGCCATCTCATGCCGGTCAGCGGCCGGTCCCAGTCACTTGACATCGGCTTCGCCACCAACCTGCTCCCGGCATTCGTTGCACTGGTTGAGAACGCCTCGCTCGTCCTTCGCGTCCCGGGCCAATTGGAGCAGAACCCCTACGTCGTCTTTGCCTGCATGGCCGCCGTCCTGGTCGCCGCCGTACTCGCCTTCAGTTTTCGCAAGTTCCTGACTGCAAGATTCTCCCCCGGCATCGCCATACTCGCCCTGTTCGTCGCGGGCCTCTTCGTCTTCTATGCCCTTTTCTTCGGGATGGCCTGCTTTCTGGGTCGATACCTGTTTCCTGCGGTCACGCTTTCGGCCGTTATCCTCCCCTGTCTGTTTCTGGAATGGCTGCGACGTCCCGCACCCGCGCTCTCCCGGTCCGCGATCGTCGCCCTTTCATTCGCGCTGCTCCTGACCATCGCTCTAAATGCCCGCATCTATCGCAACGGCAAGCAGCACATGCACTTCCAGGTTGTTGACTGGGTCCGCGAAAACGTCCCGGCCGACCAATGGGTCGCCGCCGTCCAGACCGGAACGCTCGGTTTCTACCACGACCGCACCATCAATCTTGACGGCAAGGTCAATCCCGAGGCGCTCGAATACCGCGCCGAGGGCCGGACTCCGGAATACGTCGTCAAGCGCAACGTCAGCTACATCGCCGATTGGGCGAGCATCGCCACATGGGCGGACCTGCCCGGATTCGCGGAGAACTATGAACTGATCCTCAAGGACGAAAACCGCGGCCCCAACGGCCTCGCGGTACTGCGTCGCCGAACGCTTGGGGGAGGAACCTGATCAAGGCTGGCCTGACATTCCTGGCCGCGATCGAAGCCTGGTGAAGCGAAAACGATAGCATTCGAACTTCTATGAACCAACGCCCGAACATCCTGATTGTCTGCATCGACTCCTTGCGAGCGGATCACCTGCCCTGCTACGGCTATCACCGCGACACGGCGCCCAACGTGGAGCGCATTGCGGCCGAGGGCTGCATCTTCGACAACGCCTTTTCGGCCGCGCCCTTCAGCCCCGCCTCCTATGCGTCCATCTTCAGCAACCTTTTCCCCCACCAGCACGGCGTGAACGGCGACGACGCCCGCGTCTGGCCGGACGCCTGGCCGCGATTGCCCGAAAAACTGCGCGAACTCGGCTACTTCACCTTCTGCGTCTCCAACAACTCCTTTGTCAGCAGCGAGCTCAACGGCGCCCGCGGGTTCGACGCCTTCATCGGGCCGCGCGACCAGTGGCTCCTCCGCCAGCACAATCGCCTGTACAAATTCGTCCGCGGCGCATTTGGAGACTCCGCCGCCCGAGCCGTCGACGCCTCGCGCATTCTCGTCCAGGACAAGGGCGACTCCGCCCGCGCCGTGTGCGATGTCATCTCCATCTTGAACCGCGCCGCCCAGCCCTTTTTCGGCTTCGTGATTCTCATGGACCCCCACGCGCTCTATCACCCCGCGCGGACGCGATTCAGTGAGAACCGCCCGGCCCTTCGCCGCTTCCTCCGCGACATCAACGGCCGGCAGATGTTCGCCCGGCTCATGGCCGAGGATCGCCCGATCGACCCGGATCTTCGCCAGGCCGCCGTCGATCTCTACGACGGGGAGATCTTCCACGCCGACGCTCAGTTCGGTCGCCTCGTCGACTTCCTTCGAAGCTCCGATCGCCTCGACAATACACTGCTCGGCGTGTGCGCCGACCACGGCGAAGCCTTCGGCGAGCACGGCGTTTGGGGCCACGGTTTCAGTCTCCACGACTACCTTACGCGCGTGCCCCTCATTCTTCGCCACCCCGATCTCTTCGCGCCTGGCACGCGCAGCCAGGCCATCGTCCAACTGCATCATCTTCATGACACCTGCCTGGCCGCGGCTCAAGGCGAATCGCAGGCTTCAGTCTGCGCAGGCTCATCTTCTGATGCGCCGTGTACCCCTGCTCTCGAGCAGTGCGGAAAGAACACGTCTTCCGAGCCGCAGGCCTCAGCGCGCACGAATGTGGGAATCGATGGACGAAGGCAAGATTGGATACCCTCCGACACTCCGAATTCCGCATTCAACATTCAACATTATCTTGCAAACGCCTCTGACGCCGCCTGGACCGGCCTCGACGCCGCCTTCAGCGAATTCCCCGTTCAGACCGGCACGGTTCGCATGATGGAAAAGATGAACCCCAATCTGAAACGCGACGAATGGAAAACCGGCATCTGGTCCTTGCGGACGCGCGACTGGCGCTACGTGGAATACGACAACGGCCGACGCGAACTTTTCGATCTTGTGGACGATCCCGAAGCCACACGCGACGTGTCCCACGCTCACCCGCAGCGCTGCGACGAATTCGCCGCACGACTCGCCGCCCACCGCGAGGATCAACGCTGGACTCCGGCCGGCGATTCCCCGAAGGGCCAGGTCGATACGGCCATTCTCGATCGCCTCCGGGCCCTGGGCTACATCGATTAGGAAATCAGAGAGAACCGCCATGTTTGCATCTGCCCTTCCCGGAAAACTCAAGATGTGGAACGCCGTCTCGGACGTCGGATCGTTCGTGCGGATGTGGCAAGCGGGCCGGGCGTTTGCCAGGCAGCGTCGCGCCGTTCAATCTCCCTCGCCTTCAGGCTCCGAAAGCGACCTTCTTCCCATTCGTGTCCGCTCCCTGGGCGGACACAAGGTCTATCTCCGCCGCGGTTCGACCGACATCGCCGTATTCTGGGAGACATTCGTCCAGCGTTTCTTTCTCCTCCCCCAGGAGCTCCTTCCGTCCTCCGTTGAGTACATCATCGACCTCGGCTGCTACACCGGTCTGGGCACGCTCGCCTTCGCCAAGTGGTTCCCGCAGGCCCGCATTTTCGGCGTGGACGCCTCGACCAAGAACATGGCCTTGGCCCGTCGCAACGTCGGCGAGCACCCCGAGGCCGACCGCATCCGGCTGATGCACGCTGCGGTCTGGTCCGAGGACGCCGACGTCCTGTTCGACGAGGCGTGTGACGAAAGCTGGGCATACAAGGTGGAGCCCAATGCCCAACACGGGGTTCCCGTTCCCGGCAGGCGTCTGACCTCCGTTATTCGCGAGTCCGGCTTTCCGCGCGTGGACTTCCTCAAAGCCAACATCGAAGGCGCCGAACGTGCCCTGCTCGACGACGCGGATCAATGGGCCCCCTACGTGCATACGTTCGTCTGCACCTTCCACGACGACGTGGACTTCAACACTTTTGCAGACCGACTTACTCCGCTGGGATACAAGTGTCTGCCGCCCGAGAGTCTTCCGGGCCAGTACGCTTCCGTTGCCGTCCGGCAAACGCCTGCATAAAGCGGTGAATAACCAGGGCCTGATTCCAATTTAATCGACGTTTCCGATCTCATGTACTTGCTCGTCATCCATATTCCTTTTGAGCGTTCGGCACCTGGCGCGGGGCTTGTCTCCGCTGAATGGGCACACGACCTGGTCTTCCTGAAAGACTCTCTGCAGGGTCGGTTTGGAGAGATTGTCGTCGCATGCCCGGAACGCCCCTCCGGCACGCCCTGGCATCAGCAGGTCCCACGCGAACTTCGCGAGTCCGAGGACGGCATACGCTTCGTCCCCCTCTGCCCTGCCGGTCTGCGCGCGCGGCAATTCTGGCACAGAGCCCCGTCGACCTGGAGAACGCTGCGCGGCCTTGCACAACAAGCGGAAGTCGTGCACGGAGGAATGAGTGATCTGTTCAGACCGATCTCGCAAATGGGTCTGTACGCCGGACTGTCCGCCGGCCGCGCGACCGTTTTCATCGTGGACATGGACGTCCGCAACCACATCCGGCAGTTGCAGGGCCCCCGCCGGTCTTGGCGAACGGCGATTTACCTGCGCTGCTATGAGCGCGTGCTGCGCTTTGCCGCTGCCCGGGCGAGCGTCTCCTTTCTGAAAGGGGCATCGCTGTGCCAATGCGCCGGACCACGTGCACGGAACGTCCATGATTTCGTTCACACGGCCCACCTTCGCGACTGGGTGATCTCTCCCGAGGAGTTGCAAAAGAAATCCGTCGAAATGCGGGCGGCGTCAACACTGCGAATGGTCTTTATCGGACGGCTCACCAAATGGAAGGGACTCATTGGCTCGATCCGCACAGTCGACATCCTGCGACGCGCCGGCGTACCGGCGGAGTTGGACATCTTCGGAGGTGGCGAGCAACTTGAGGAATTGAACAGGCTTGCTCACGACCTGAATCTCCGCGACGCGATTCGCTTCCTGGGTGCCAGACCATATTCCTCCAAATTCGTGACCTCGCTTCGGGATTACCACTTGATGCTTTACACGCCCGAGGCCGAAGACACCCCACGCAGCATTTTCGACGCCATGGCCGCCGGCGTTCCTACCGCATCGTTCGATTTCGAGTACACGCGCCGTTGGGTCGCGAACGAGTACTGCGGCATCGTAGCCCCCTGGAGTAACCACGAGGCACTTGCTCGGCAGATTGCCGAACTGTGGAATGATCGCCCTCGATTGATCGATATGGCCCACCGCTGCGCCGCCGCCGGAGCATTTCACTCCGCCGAAGCGTGGTTCAATCGCCGGGCCCGCCTGACATTCGAAGCCGTCGACGCCCATCGCACCGCCCGCCACGTCCGCCGGACGACCACGGCAACCCGCACCGCGCCCTGATTACAGGGGCAACCGCACCTGATCGCCCTCGCCGATCTCACACCGCTCGCTCCGCTTCCGTCGAACCCGCCTCCGCCTTTTCAACGAATCCCACACCCAGCCCGCCCATTTTCACGAAGCACACTTGGGTCCCGTCTCCAAGGCAGTCCGCCGGGAGATCCCGCCGAAGATCCCCTGCGCACATCCGGCAGCGGGCTCGCATCGAATTGCGTTGGCGAACCACACTGCATCCCCGTACGTAAAGTCCTCGTCACAGCGCGGCGAATCGATGTCGAATGCTTGACATTCGCGCTACCGCGCTGTTACTAGAGCGACCTCGGCGAGGGCATGCCAAACGCCGCAGATTGATCGAGCTTTGCACCAAGCGGAACGTCAGGCGAGCTCCGCTTTTTCCGTAACGTACGCGTAACAGGCGGACTGCGAAGATGATCCAGGTTACCAATCTCACCAAACGCTATGGACCTCTGGTCGCCGTCGACAACATCTCCTTCTCCGTCGAACGCGGCGGAGTCATCGGGTTCCTCGGCCCCAACGGCGCCGGAAAGACCACCACCATTCGCATACTGACCTGCTACCACCCGGCGTCGAACGGCACGGCCACCATCGCCGGTTTCGACGTGTTCAAGGACTCCATGGAAGTCCGCCGCCACATCGGCTACCTTCCGGAGTCCACCCCGCTCTACCCCGAAATGCGCGTGCGCGAATACCTCGACTTCCGCGGGAAGCTGCGCGGCATGGATCGTGACGCCCGCAACACCGCCATCCGTCGCGTCGCGGAACGCTGCTGGCTGGGCGAATTCATCCACCGCCCCATCAGCCAGCTCTCCAAGGGCATGAAGCAGCGCGTGGGCCTCGCCGACGCCATCATGCACGACCCCGACGTGCTCATCCTCGACGAGCCCACCATCGGCCTGGACCCCACCCAGATCCGCGAAACGCGAAACCTCATCCGCGAACTCGGCGAGCGCCATACGGTCCTGCTTAGCTCACACATACTGCCCGAAGTCGAGCAGACCTGCTCGCGCACGATCATCATCGCCGCCGGGCGCATCGTCGCCCAGGGTTCACCGGCCGATCTCCGCGATCAGCTCGTCGCCCGCGCCCGTGTCGTGGTTGAACTCCACGGACCGGAAGCCGACGTCGTCAAGCAAGTCCGCGCCATGGACGGCGTCAATGCTGTCGATGCCGCGGGCGAAAACGGCTGGTTGCGGCTCAGCATCCAGCCCAAGCCCGATCGTGACATCCGCGAGGACATCTTCAAGCTCACGACGCGTAACGGCTGGTCGCTGCGCGAAATCCGCCGCGACGGTGCCACGCTCGAGGACTTCTTCGTGCAGGTGGTCAACCAGCACCGCATGGCCCGCGCCGAGCAGACAAAATAGCCCTCGCCCGGTTCATGTATTAACGTGAGGACGGATCGGAGAAACAGCGATATGCGAAACATCACCACCATGGCCCACCGCGAGCTCGGGGCGTATTTCCTTTCCCCCGTCGCCTACGCGGTGCTCGCCATCTTCCTCTTCACCGTCGGGCTGGCCTTCGGGCTGGGGACTTTCCGCTCCGGCGAAGAAGCCTCCATGCGCAGCACGGTCGAGTTCTGGATGGTGCTGATCCTCGTCTTCGTCCTGCCCATGCTCACCATGCGACTGATGAGCGAGGAACTCCGCAGCGGAACGATCGAGTCGCTCCTGACGGTCCCCATCACCGAGGCCGAGGTCATCCTCGGCAAGTTTCTCGGCGGCCTGGCTTTCTACGGCGTGCTCCTGCTGAGCACCCTGCTCTATCCCGTCCTCCTGGCCGTCTACGGCAATCTCGATCCCTGGCTTCTCGTCTGCCACTACCTCGGCCTGCTGCTGCTCGGCTCGCTGTTCATTTCCGTGGGCCTGTTCTTCAGCACGATCACCCGCCACCAGGTCGTCGCCGTGCTTGGCGCTAGTGCCCTGCTCGCCCTCATGACCTTCGCCAGCCAGCGTCTCTCGCTCCTTGTCGAAGGAAACGTCAAGGTCCTGCTCCAGCAGATATCCATCGCCGCCCACTATGCCGACTTCACCCGCGGCCTCGTCGATCTGAACAACCTGATCTTCTTTATTACCTCCACCGCCTTCTTCCTGTTCCTGGCGGTGAAAGTCTTGGAGATGCGCCGATGGCAGTAGCCGCGCAAGCACAGCCCAGGGGTTCCGCCGGACGACGCATTGGCGTCGGCGCCAACGTCGCCCTCAGCATCCTTCTCGTCGCCGCCATCGTGGTCGTCGCCCAGATGATCGGCTTCAAGCTCTCTCAGCGCTGGGATATGACCTCCAGCGGCGTCAATAGCCTCAGCGAGGGCACCGTCAACCTGCTGAACAGCCTCGACCAGCCCGTCCGCTTGACCTCCCTCTACTTCGAGACCGACCTCGACGAGGAAGACCAGCAGCGCTACCGCCGGCCGGTCATGGACCTGCTCAACCTCTATGAAGCCACCAACCGCGCCCGCGTCACGGCCGACTGGATCAATCCCATGAAGGAACAGGAGGAGATGCGCAAGCTGCGCGACCGCCTCCGCGACCTTCCAAAGTTCAAGGAAAACATCAAGACGTACGAGTCCGTCATCGAGACCTACCAGACCGACATCGCGCCCGTCGTCGCCCAGACGCTCCAGGACGAACTCAACACCATTGGCGCCTTCAGCACCGGACTCAGCGGCGGCGAGCTGCCCCGCCCGCTCGCGGCCATCAAGAACGCCTTGGATTACCTCGTCCAGGGCGTGCAGCAGCGCCGCCAGCAGATCGAGGCCTACACGCAGTCCCCCGAAAAGCAGCTCGGCGCCGCCGTCAATGAACTCCGCCAGCTTTACGATGAGCTCGCTCGCAACTTCAAGGAGCTCGCGAATTACGCCCAGGGCCAGGTCGGGAAGGACGCGAGTCTCTCTCCCGCCCAGCTCGAATACCTTCGCGGCATGGGCAACCGCCTCGCGGACATCACCGGCAAGGTCGAGGCCCAGATCACGCGACTCCAGGGACTCGAACCCCTTCGCATCGAAGACCTCTTCGCCAAGATGCAGCCCACCAGCAACGCCATACTCGTCGAGACCCCCAACGATGCCACCGTCGTCGAGTTTCAGGACGTCTGGCCGCCCCGCGACGAGACCCTCGGCCTGCGCGCTCGTTTCGAGCAGCGGGGGTTCAAGGGCGAGGAAAAAGTGACCTCAGCCATCCTTCGCACGACCCACCAGGAGCAGACCGCCGTCATCTTCGTCCGCTACGGAGGCCGGCCGCTGTTCACCCCGGGCTTCGGGCAGAATCCCGCGGGCGACATGCTCACAATGCAACAGCAGCTTGAAGATGCCAACTTCAACGTGAAAGAATGGGACCTCGCTTCGTCCATGACCCCGCCGACCTTCGATCCGGAGCCGACGCGCATCATCTACGTCGTCCTCCGCCCGACGCCTCCGCCGGCGGGGCCCTTCGGGCAACCGAGCCAGGAGCCGCCCTTCTCCGAGAGCCACAGCAAGGCCCTCCTCGAAGCGCTGGACAAGAACGGCGGACGGGCCATGTTTCTCGCCGGGTGGATGCCCGGACCGTTTCCGCCAGTTCCGGCAAGCTACGAATTCAACGACTACCTCCAGTCCAACTGGGGCATCAAGGTCGAAGACGAAGTCCTGCTCATCCAGACCGCCAGCGTCAAGGCGGGCCAGTACAACGTCATCCGCCAGGACTTCTTCACCATGGACGAGCCGGACGTCACGAATCACGTGATCGTTTCGGGTACCCGCGCCCGCGATCTCTACCTTCCTTGGTGCGCCCCGCTCGAGCGGTCGGACAAGCTGCCCGAGGGCGTTACCGTTCAGGACCTGATCGTTCAGCCGGAAAAGGATGGCGTCTGGGGCGTACACAACCTTTCCGACTACCAGGAACAGCTCTCCAAGCGCGAGTACCTGACGCGAATGCCCGACGATGAGACGGGCCCGTTCACGATCGCCGTCGCCGCAGAGCACGGCGACCACAAGATTGTCGTGGTCAGTTCCCGCGACTTCATGATCGATCAGATCGCGTTCGCCCGGGAATTGATGATGGGCGCCCAGGGTCTGATGATGCGCTCCAGGAACCCCGGCAACGTCACATTGGTGCTCAACTCGTTGCACTGGCTCAACGACAACACTGAATTCATGAACGTCGGCCAGCCCATCGACGTCTCCGTACTGGAAATTGCGAACAAGGATACCGAACGCGTCATTCAGGCGCTGACCATCTTCGCCTGGCCTGCATTGGCCCTGGCCCTGGGCGGCGTCGTCTGGCTCGTTCGCAGGCGGTAGGCACGTTTAACCATGAACACCAAGACGACCCTCTACCTCGTCGTTCTGCTCTCACTCCTGGTGGCCGGCTTCCTCTACGTAACCAACGCGCCGCCGAAGCCCGAGGAGGAAGCGGACCGCGGACCGGCCAATCCCGGTGCCGCCGTCGCCCGCGATGTACTCGCCGAATCGCTCGGCGATCCGGTCAAGATCGTTGTCCAGCGGAACGGCGAGGACGAGCCCTGGGTGTTCGAAGCCACGGACAAGGACGAGAACGGCTACCCCATCTGGGAAATGACCGCTCCCACCCCCATGAAGGTCATGCGCTGGCAGGTCGAGCGCATCGCCAATTCGCTCAAGCGCGCCCAGTATGTCCTTTCATTCAAACCGGGGGAGCCGGGCAGCGTCACGCCCGAGGAGGCCGGACTCGCCCCGCCCCAATGGACGGCCACCATCACCGATGCCGACGGCAAGTCGGCCTCGCTCGAAGTCGGTATCGCCCGATCCCCGAGCGAGTCCTACGCCCGCCGCCCCGGCCAGGACGAAATCCTTGTCTCGACCACCTCATTCAAGGATCTTCTCCTTCCCTCCCGCATCGCCTATCGCGTTCAGGAGTTCTGGTCCTTCAAGCCGGAGGACGTCCGCCGCGTGGAGATCGTCGATCGCACCGGTGATCAGCCCGTCACTTACATCCTTGTGCCCGACGGCCGCACCGGTTGGCGCTTCGAGCAACCCTTTTCCGGACCGGCGACGGACAAGGTCAAGGCGATGGTCCAGACCTTCGGAAACATGCGCGCCCTCAAGTGGCACAGCGACGACCCCGCCCGCCTTCGCGGTTACGGATTCGAACCCGCGGCCTACACCTTCCGCGCAACCGTCGAGGAACAGGTGCCTGTCGAATCCGACGAGACCGAATCGGCGAAGGATGAATCCAACCAGGAGGAAGGCGGCGAAGAGAAGCCCAAGACCCGCACCGAATTGACCACCCACGAATTCGAAATGTCCACGCAATCGCCGCTCGGCGAAGACTCGAAGGTGTTCGTCCGGCTCGGCGGCACCGCGGCCGTCGGCGACATCCTCAAGGTCGCCGCCGACAAGCTGCGCCTCTCTCCCTCCGAATGGCGCGACCTGCGCGTCACCGTCACACCGATCGCCGCCCCATCCCGCGTGGACCTGACGACACCGGAAGGCTCGGCCGCCTTCGTTCGACGTGACGGACGATGGTTCTTTGACGACGGCCGGCGCGCCGAGGACGCCCTTGTCGATGAGCTGATCGCGACCGTCAGCAACCTCCGCGCCGTCGTGTTTGAGGACCAGGCCGGCGACCCGACGCAATACGGGCTGGATCAACCTCAGATCGACATCCGCCTGACGACGCCCGCGTCAACGTCCGCCAAGCGATTGGTTATCGGCAACTACACCGACCCGCAGACCCGGCGGCTCGTCTACGCCCGCTTTGAGGATGGCCCCGTTTCCAAGCTCCGCGTGGAAGACATCCAGCCGCTGCTCCGCGCGCCGCGCGAGTATCTCGACCGCACGGTTTTTCAGTTTTCTCCCAATCGCATCGAGCGTTTGTCGCTGTCTCGCCCGAATCCCGTCACCGGCGACCGGGAATCCCTCGTATTCGAAAAGCCCGAGTCGCAGTGGATCATGGCCGAACCGGTTTCCGCTCCTGTTCGACAGGACCGCCTCGGCAAGTTCGTCGATAACCTCGGCGGCCTCCGCGCCGAAACCGTTCTGGCCGATAACGGTGAGCTCAGCGCATTCGGGCTGCGCGATCCCGAAGTGACCATCGCCTTCTCTTACAGGCCCCCCGTCGAGTTTCGCATGGAGCCCAAGGCCAAGGCCGAAGGCAAGACGGCGACCGATTCCGACGCCTCGGACGAAGACAACGGCACAGAGGCAAACAGCGGCGATCTCGTCCAGGTCGAGTACCAGCCGCCATCGCAGACGTACACGCTCTGGGTGACCATGCACGACGGAAAGGCCGTTGCCGCTCGGGAGGGCGCGCCCCAGATCTACGCATTGCCCCGTGCGTTTTTCGATCAGCTCGGCGAGGAATTCCGCTCCGGCGAACTGTTCCGGTTCGATCCCGAGGCCGTTTCTTCGTTCTCCATCCGAAACGGCGATGCCAGCTTCGCTTTCGAGAAGAGCAACGACGCATGGAAGTACACCAGCGAGCCCGACCTGCCCCTGGATCAGGCCAAGGTCCAGAACCTCCTCCTTCAGATTCACGATCTCAAGGCCGGGAGCTTCCTGACCCAAACCGATACGCCACCCGCTCAATTCGGCTTAGATCAACCCGCCCGCCAAGTGAGCGTAAAGACAAACGATTCTACAGCAATGCTTAACATTTCGTCCAAGACCGAGTCCGCTCGGGGCATTCCCGGCCAAGCGGCCAACGTCTCCGGGGTCCCCGGCGTGTTCCTGATCCCCGTACCCGATCTGGCTCGGCTTGAAGTCCGCATGGAAGACCTGGAAGCCCGCTGACTTCCGGTCCGCCGCTCATTTTCTGCACGCTGCTGCTTGAATTCCGTCCAGCCCTGCCGTATTATTCACTGATAGCGGAAGCAAGGCGCCCTTGCAGTAAAGCCCGCTTTGCTCTCGTAGCTCCGCTGGAATTCGGAAGTGACGCATACTTGTCACCAACGTAATACCGAAGTCCTCTTTTGGTTTTTTCAAACGTGCAACTGAGAAATCTTGCTCCCACAGGAATACAGTCTCAGGCCGATAACATATGCCATCCGGGCTATTTGCAGAACTGCTTCACCTCCTTTTTCAGTTCAGCTTTTCTGAGCTTGGAGATCACCAAAAATGGCAGTCAGACACCACATTAAAGTCCTCGTTGTCGATGATGATCCCTCCATCTGCAAGACCGTCGGACTACTGCTCGAAGATCACGGCTACAGCCCGCGAACCTTCACCGACGCCGACTCGGCCTTGGAAGCGGCGGAGCAGGAGTCGTTTCAAGTTGCGCTGATCGACCTGCGCATGCCGGCGATGGACGGCGTCGAAGTCGTCGAGCGCCTGAAATCGATCGACCCGCGGATGAGCTGCATCGTGATGACGGCCTATCCCGATCTGGACAGCGCCACGGAAACGATGCGTCGCGGCACGTGCGACTACATCCCCAAGCCGTTCAAGCAGGATGAGCTGGTCGCTTCCGTGGACCGCGCCTGCCAGCGGATGGGCATCATCTACACCGACGAGAACGAACTGAACCGCCTCATCGGCCAGCGCATCCGCAGCCACCGCCTCGCCCAGAACCTGACCCTTCGGCAGCTTTCCGACCGCACCGACCTGACCACCTCGCAGCTTTCGCAGGTGGAGCTGGGCAAGAACGCGGCGTCGATCTGGGCCCTGGCCCGCATCAGCAACGCCCTGGGCTTGCAGGTGTCGGAACTGCTGGGCGGGCTTTGATCGCGCGGCGCCGCGCCGCACGGGGCAGGGTGCATCTTGATGCACCTCTTGGTCAGCGCGTAGGCGCGTAGCGTGCCTCTTGATGGACCAATTCGGCGGGCGACAATCCTCAGCCATGCCCGCATATGTTTGCTGCTCGATCCGGCACATGGCGGACGGCGTCGTCATCAGCGGTCGGTCTGGCTACGACGGTGCTACGAGCATTTGATTCGTAGAAAGCGAGATTGGCGAAGGCACGTCGTTTACATTCATTTCAATCCGGTCAGGCATGGGCTGGTCGACGTTCCGCGGGATTGGCGGTGGTCGAGCATCCACCGCTTTATTCGGTCGGGATTGATCGACCCCCAATGGCCCGGAACGTCGGCGGTGGAATTTCCGCCCGTGAGGGAATAGGGGCGCCGGGGCGGAGCAAGAGGTGCATCGAGATGCACCCTACCTAGCTGGATTCCCACATCCTTGTCCGACCACCGTAACCCGGGTGCGGGATCCGCTTCCCCTCAATCCCACGAAATCTGCAAAATCTGGAGTCTCTAGTGGGGACTCAATGATGATTGTCTCTGTCAGTCCGTCATTTCGCTCAAACCGCACCAACCAAAACCGATCAACCTGCCCGCTGGAAATGTCCACTGACGATAGGACGCGTACGTTAACATCAACCGTGGCACGACCCGCTTGGCGAGGCGTCCCTGAACTTTCGGATACGACGGGGTATCGCCTTCCGATAGAGTCTAAGATCTCATCGGGCGTCGAGTCACCAAGGGTGTTTATTGTGGCGAACTCGAGAAAAATCTCTGTAATTCTCTCTCCAGTCGTTAGATCACTTAGCTCTAGCCGAGCGAAACACGGGACAGATTGTACGCATCCGATTAATAGTAGGCTCGATACCACCGGGAATACGAACGCTGTGCGGTACAAGACCCTTCTCCTCCAAGCCGCGTAGCGTGCATCTTGATGCACCTCTTCGTGACTAAAGCACGGCCGACGTTCACGCGCCAAAGGCGTGAAAAAATAAGTCGCACCTTCCTCCTGCCGTTGCAAGCGCCGCAGTGCGTGCGGACATTGTGGCAATTCCAATCGGTGCTTCAAGGCGCATCTAACCTGGCTTGTCAATCCATGGCCACGCCGAGGACGCCGTGGGCATGGCACCCGGCGCTGGCCCGCGGCTACTGTCGGTCGCCCTTTCGGGGTGAAGACATGCCCACGAGGCGTGGGCATGGCACCCGGCGTCAAGATACACCGTGCCTGGCTGGCCTAGTTGCCAAGGAGCACCGCGTCTAGAATGGGCGACCACAGTATGGACAGGCGGGTTCCTTGAGATTACGTAGCATGCGCCGGCAAGCCCCGCAGCGTGTGTATCCATCCAAGTAACACCGACCCAACAAAACGCGATAAGCAATAACTCCAGCCGTGATACCAGGTAAAGACATCAACGTCTTGGCAAGAATAAAATCGATATCTTGATTAATGTGCGAATGGCCTTGCAAAAAATCTGTCAAATTCCTCTCAAAAAACCATCCGGGCGAAAAGGGCCATGTCACAAGGGAGTGTACTGTTGCCCCAATCAGCAAAGAGACCAAGAGTACCAATAGTATTCTGAATATATGTCTCATATTTCCTGGCCACACTCCGGACATCGTGGAGTTGTCAGGCCATGAAGCCGGTACGCGCATCGGCCACAACGCGTCTCAGACGTCCGTACTGTACGAAAGGCAAACATGTGAAACATCAGAATTGCCGCGGAAGTCGATAGGCTTGCGACAAGAAGTCTGCTTAGATAGAATGCGCAATCCAGAGTATCAACTTTGAATAAGTACAACTCCGGATCTGGATTCAGTGGCGATACGAAGCTAAACACTTGTAATAGACCAAAAATCGGTTGGTATAGCCTCGTTACAAAGAAGTCTTCTACGGTGGAGAAATAGAGGCATGCCCACCTCGAGAACAGGCCGACAATCATGGCGCCGACAAAAGCAAGGTTTCGATGCCGCGCAAGGTAATTATGATGAGGATTTCTTCCATCCATGGAGGACATGCTGTTAGCCTACTTAGCCAAGCGTGCATCTTGATGCACCTCTTCGTGACTAAACCACGGCCGACGTTCACACGCCAAAGGCGTGAAGTAATGAGTCGCGCCCTCACCCTGATCCTGCCGTCGAAGGCACATCAGCGCACGCGAACATTGTCGCAATTCCAAACGGTGTATCAAGTTGCCCCCTTGCGCTGCCGAACGGGAGGGATTAGCGGCGCGGGGGCGGAGCAATAGGTGCATCGAGATGCACTCTACCTGGCTATCGATCACCCCTTCGGGGTGAAGACATGCCCACGAGGCGTGGGCATGCCACCCAAGAAAAAGCTGCCTTGGATGACGTACGCTACAAGGGTTAATGCCACGCCGCTCGCCGGGATCGTACCCCCCGTTGCGGCTATTCCCCGCTGCCGTTAGGCTCCAAGGCTTTCCTCCGCGGATCGGCGGGCATCGTCCCGGCCGGGGTCGGAGGGTCCTGGAGCCGACATGTCCGAGTACGTTCACGACACATTGCCGTGCGGCATCGAGTACGCCGTGCTGCCCCTGCCCCAGCGGCACGTGGTCTCGTTTCAGATCCGCGTCTTGGCCGGGGCGGCGATGGAGACGCCGGATCGCTACGGGCTCGCCCGGCTGATCGGCGAGACCATCGACAAGGGCACCGAACGCCGCACGGGGCAGGAAGTCTCCGACGCGTTCGACGCCATCGGCGCCCGGCAGGGCATCGGCGCCGGGCGGGAGACGACGACGTTCAGTTGCACCGTGCTCCCCGACCATTTCGAAAAGGCCGTGGAGCTCGAAGCCGAGATCATCCGCACGCCGACGTTCCCGGCCGAGTCGCTCACCGCGAACATCGAACTCGCCCGGCAGGAACTGCTCGCCCTGGAGGACGATCCGCAGGGACTGGCCGACAAATACATCGGTGAGAAGGCCTTCGGTCCGGTGCTGGGTCACCATACGCTCGGCGAATCGGAAACCCTGGATCGAATCACCCGTGACGATCTCGTCCGCCACTGGCGCACCCACTTCGGCACGGGACGGATCGTGGTCAGCCTCGCCGGGGCGATCGATCCCGCTCGCGCGGCCGATGTGCTCCAGCGTTGCTTCGACGGATTCGGCGACAAGACGCGGACCGGACGGGACGCGTTCTCGCCCTCATTCTCCGCAGGTCGGACGCACTACAACAAGGACCTCGAGCAGGAGCAGATCGGCATCTGCTGGCCGGGTGTGGATGCCATCCACGATGACTTCCCCATTCAGCAGGTGATGCTGGGGATTCTTTCCGGCGGCATGAGCGGGCGACTGTTCACCGAGGTTCGCGAGAAGCTGGGCCTGGTCTACTGGGTCAGCGCATGGCAGGAAATACCGCGCGGCGTGGGCATGATCTTTCTGGGCGCTTCCACGACGCCGGAGCGCTGCGACAAGACCTACGCGACGCTGCTCCGAGAGGTGGACCGGCTGGCCGAGGACATCGAGCCGGACGAACTTATTCGAGCCGTAACGGGTATCGTGGCCCAACAGGAGACGCGCGGCGATTCGACGCGATCGCGCTGCGTGGAGCTGGTAAACGACCTGTTCTTCTACGGCCGGCCGATGCCGCGGGAAGAGAAGATCGAGAAAGTGCAGAGGGTCACGATCGAGGATATTCGGCGTTATCTCGGCGAACATCGCCGGGAGAATCTCTGCGTGGTGACGCTGGGTCCGAGGCCGCTGGCGGAGTGAATGCGGAATTGTGTATGGGAAATGGGGAATGAAGGGGAAGAATGTCCGGCCGGTCGCGATTCTTACCGCGATATTTGACCCGGAGCCTGAATAGTGAAGGCATGCGGACCGCATGCCCTACAAAGAACTGGTAAAGGTGCGTCGGGGACGCACCCTACAGGGATGAAGAAATTGAGCATGACTGATCCATATACGATGCACACGCTGCCCAACGGACTGCGGATCGTCATCGAGCGCATGCCCGACGTGTGCAGCGTGGCCGTCGGGTTCCTGGCACGCGTCGGCGCTCGCGACGAAACCCCGGAGCTGGCCGGCGTCTCGCACTTCCTCGAGCACATGATGTTCAAGGGCACGGCCAAGCGCTCCTGGCGGGAGATCACCATCGACTTCGACCGCATGGGCAGCTCGTACAACGCCTTCACCAGCGAGGACCGCACGGTCTACTACGGCTGGGTCCGCTCGAACGACCTCGAGCCGCAGCTCGAACTGCTCTCCGACATGATCCGCTCGAAGATCCCGCAGGAGGAATTCGACACCGAAAAGAACGTGGTCCTGGAAGAGATCGCCATGTCCAAGGACAACCTCGACCACGTGGCGATCGAGTTCGTGCAGGAGAAGGTCTTCGCCGGGCACTCGCTGGCCTGGCCCATCCTCGGCTATGACGCCACCGTGAAGGCGCTCACCCGCGACCAGATGTGGAACCACTTCCAGAAGAACTACGCGCCGGACAATCTGGTGCTGATCGTGGCGGGCAACGTCGATCCGCAGAAGGTCATCAAGCTGGCCGAGTCGTACTGCGGAGCCTGGCCGATGTCGGGAACGGTCCCGCAGCGCGTGCTGCCCACGCTTCGCGGCGGCGTCGACGTTCTTCCGGTGGACCGCTTCAAGCAGCAGATCGTGGTGCTCACGTTCCCGGCGGTGAGCGCATCCGACCCGCGCTCGGAAGAGGCCTCGGCACTGGCCACCATCCTCGGTGGCGACAACTCGCGTTTCTTCTGGAACATCGTGCAGACGGGAATCAGCTCCCGGGCGGGGGCCTATTACGCCGACTACACCGACTGCGGCGCGATGATGCTCTACGGGGCGTGCCCGCCCGATAACGTCGAGCGGCTGGTCGAGGCGATCCGATCCGAGGCGCGGCGAATCCACGAGAAAGGCGTCACGCGGCAGGAGGTGGAGCGGGTGAAGAACCGGCGACGGACCTCCGTGGCGGTCGAGGGTGAAGTGCCGTATCATCGCCTCACCCAGCTCATGGACGATATTGAATATCGGGGCAAGCCGCGAACGGTCGACCAGATTCTTGCGGAAGTGGACGCGGTTTCGGCGGAATCCATCGCGGCCTACCTGGAGGCGTTTCCCATTCAGGGGGAGGGCCATCTGGCCAGCGTCGGACCGCGAAACTGGCCCGTCGTTTCGGGGTAGAATGGGGAAGAGCGCCGCCCGCGCGGCGCGCCGTCTTCATAACAGCCGGTTCTGAATGCCTACCGCACCGTTGGACATCAAGGTCATATATAGCGCCACGGGCAAGCGCGCCCCGAAGTCGGTTCGACCTGCGCGGACCGTGCGGCCGGGCGGAGGTGGCACCGCGCTGAGTATGTTCGTGGGATTGCTGTGTATCGCCGCCGCGGCGGGGCTCGGCTGGTTTGTCCCCTGGAAGGTGGATCGCGAACTGTACATGGTGGTCATGCTCAAGACGCCCGCAATTCAGCTTAGCGAGGCCAATACGAATCTGTTTCGAGCGCTGCCCGGAGCCGCAAGTAATGGTTCGAACGGGCGGCGCGTAGGCATCGAGGGCATCGTTCCCCGGGGGGAAGATGCGCCCATCATTGTCGGCCGAACGGCGCAGATCGTCATCGGCGTCACGCGCTACGCCTGGCCGGTGCTTGCGGTGCTTACTGCCTCGGTCCTGGCTTTGGCGGGCGGACTCGCTTGGGGACGCGCGCTGGGGGGAGCCATCCGAACCGTCGCACTGGTCCTTCTGTTGCTCGGGCTCGCTTACGCCGCGTGGCGCGTATACGGCGTGGCGATGGAGTTTGGCCGGCACTTCAAACCGGCCCACGTCCGCGAGGGCATGAGCACCGTCGTCGTCCTGGCGGGACTGCTGGGACTCTGGTCGGGACGCGGAGCACGCGGCTGGTCGCGCTTCGCCGGAATCCTGCTGGTCGTGCTCGGCGTCGCCAGCGCCGCGGGCATCTACCTGGGCCGCCTATGCAATGCGATTCCCACGGCATACGAGAGGCTGGCCGGACCACTCGGAATCGTCGCCATATTCGGCGTTTGCACCGCCTACGGCATCCTGCTTTTCCTCATCGCCGGCCGACTACGAAAGCGAGCGATCTGACCGACACATCCTCGTCTGCGGGTACCCCACCCCGCCTCACGCTGGCCTGATTCTTGCCGGGAAGATACAACAACAGGACGAGACGGACCGGGCGGCGCAACCGCCGGGGGCGCTCCCGCGCCGCGATCACGGCTGCACCGCCGCTCGCTTCGAAACCGGAAACACGTTGTCGCTTCAGCGGCCATACCAGTACGGAAAGGACCCTGCCATGTTGATGCCCTTTTCCCCCGAACCCTACGTGAACTTCAGCCAGGAGAACCCCCGCACGAAGATGCTGGCCGCGCTGAAGAAAGTCGCCGGCGAACTCGGGGCGAGCTATCCCCTCTGGATCAACGGCGAGAAAGTCCTGCCCGGCGACACGTTCCAGTCCACCTCGCCGGCCGATCCCGGCCGCGTCGTAGGCATCGTTGCCAAGGCCAACGCCGACCTCGCCGACCGCGCCGTCAAATCCGCCCACGAAAACTTCCGCGAGTGGAGCCGCTGGGATCCCGACGCCCGGGCCCGCATCCTCATCAAGGCCGCGGCCATCATGCGCCGGCGCATCTACGAATTCGCCGCATGGATGTGCTACGAGGAAAGCAAGTCCTGGATCGAAGCCTACGCCGACGCCTGCGAGGCCATCGACTTCATGGACTTCTACGGGCGGGAAATGATGCGGCTCAAGGGCGCTCACCCCGTCACGCCCTTCCCCGGCGAGGAGAACGAACTCCGCTACATGCCCCTCGGCGTGGGCGTGGTGATCCCGCCGTGGAACTTCCCGCTGGCGATCTGCACGGGCATGACCACGGCCGCGCTGGTCACGGGCAACACCGTCTGCCTCAAGCCCGCCAGCACGGCGCCGGTTGTCGCGGCGAAAATGGTCGAGTGCCTGCACCAGGCCGGCCTGCCGCCGCACGTCCTCAACTTCGTGCCCGGCCCCGGCGCCACCGTGGGTGACACGATGGTGTCACATCCCAGGACGCGCTTCATCTCCTTCACCGGCTCGCGCGAAGTGGGTATCGGCATCTTCAAGAAGGCGGCCGAGGTCCATCCCGGGCAGATCTGGCTCAAGCGCACCGTGCTGGAAATGGGCGGCAAGGACTGCATTGTCGTGGACGAGACCGCCGACCTCGAGGCTGCGGCGGAAGGCGTGGTGGCCGCGGCGTTCGGGTTCCAGGGGCAGAAGTGCTCGGCCTGCAGCCGCCTGATCGTCCACGAGGACGTTCACGCCCGCCTCATGGAGCGGATCATCGATCGCACCAAGGTGCTCACCATCGGCGACACGGTCACGCCGGAGAATCTCTTCATGGGCGCGGTCATCGACGCCTCCGCCCATCGCAAGATCAACGAGTACATCAAGATCGGCAAGGGCGAGGGACGCATGGTCCTCGGCGAGACCAACATCCCCAAGAAGGGCTACTTCATCCCCCCGACGATCATCGACGCCGTCGCTCCCAACGCCCGCATCGCCCAGGAGGAAATCTTCGGGCCGGTGCTGGCCGTCATCCCCTGCAAGAGCTTCGACGAGGGACTGGACATCGCTAACGGCACGGAATACGGCCTGACCGGCGCCCTCTACTCCGCCGACCGCCTGCGCCTGGAGCGTGCCCGCCACGAATTCCACGTGGGCAACCTCTACTTCAACCGCAAGTGCACCGGGGCATTGGTCGACGTGCAGCCCTTCGGCGGCTTCAACATGTCCGGCACAGACTCCAAAGCCGGCGGCCGGGACTATCTGCAACTGTTCCTGCAAGGCAAGAGCGTGACGGAGAAATTGTAGGAGCAGGCACGAAGGCACGGAGGGAAGAGCTACGCAGGGGAAGAGGATTTTGTAGGGTGAGTCGCGTGACGCAACACTGCGTATGACGGGCTGTGACCTCCGTCGGTATTGTGCAAGATGCGAACCGTCTTCTGAGCCGCAAGCTTGAAGCCTGCGCGAGCGTGGTAGAATGAACGTCGGGCGCGGCCCGACCTACATCACTACAAACGGTGCGCCGGGATGGACCGCTCGACGGGTTGGCCATTCGGCTCGATCGCTCGTTAATGGCGAAGCGCGGAGGGCTTGGTGTAACCAGGCGAGGACGATCATGAAATGTCAACCATTATGGCTCACCCTTCTCGTGCTTGGCGCTATGGTGACTCCGGTGCCTGGATGTAGGCGTTCCCAATGGCCACCAATCGTCTCTCCTAGCGGGGCATTCTCGCTTGTGGTTTCGGTTAATAAGAGTAAAGCGGTACCAGGTCAGTATTATTGCCTCGTGTTTACCGTTTATGATGCTAATGAAAAAGTGATTGACAGGATTCAAACAGACGCGTCTGATCGACTGAAGTGGAACGTGGCCTGGGACACCGAGGATCGCATCTGGTTGGACAGCGCCGACATTGGCACGTATTACTGGGAATTAGGTTCTAACGGACGGTGGCAAAAGTACGCTCTTGGAGATAAGAGGCCGGACGAGAAAACCCCGAGGCCACCTCCTGGGATTCAATAAGACGCAGGGTCCGCCATGCGGGCCGTCGTTGAAGGGTGCGTCCCCCGACGCACCTCTTCCGAGCCGCGGACCAATGTCTGCGCGGGCGCGATAAAATATGCGTCGGACGCAGCCCGATCTTCGAAACAGGCGGGCGCGGGTCACGACAAGGGAGGAATACCAAATGGAAGTTCTATCGCTTGGCGGGCTCACGGCCGAGGAACGAAAATTCATTGACCAAAGCAGGGCACACGCGCAGACCAAGACGCGCGCCCGGCGGTTCTTACTCGAGTGCTTTGTTGTGACGGCTGTCGGCGCCGTAGTAATTGTTTCGATGGGCGCTTGGCAGTTAGCGCAAGGAAAGGTGAGCTGGCACGAGTTTGAAAAGGACTTGGGATTCTGGTTGGTCATTACCGCGTCCGCAGGCATGATCTGGGCCTTCACGCGCTCCATGAGCCTCGCAGAGCAGGTCATCGCCAAGCTCTATACGTCCTCGTGCTGCCCCGAATGCGGCAAGGAACTCCGCTCAAGACTCGAGTAGAGGGTACGATCCGCCCTTTCCATAATCGTGGCATCGTGCGTTCCCCCGATGCACCTCTTCCGACCCGCAGGCTTGAAGCCTGCGCGAAAGTGATAGAATAGGCCGCGGGTACGGTCTACCCCGCTTCTTTGGTAAGCTCACTCATGTCTTACGTCACTGACTTCCTCGCCGCCGCGACTCTCCCCGACCTCAATCAGGTGGTGTACCTCCTTGCGGCCGTGGTCCTCGGTGGAATCGTCGGGCTGGAGCGCGAACTGCGCGACAAGCCCGCGGGGTTTCGCACCATCGTCCTCATCTGCCTGGGAGCGTGCGTATTTACGCTGGTATCCGAGTCCGTGGGTGGACCCGAGCAGCAGTCCACGCGGATCGCCGCCCAGATCGTCAGCGGCATCGGCTTCCTCGGAGCCGGAGCCATCCTCCGCGAGGGCGGCAGCGTCACCGGGCTCACCACCGCGGCGAGCATCTGGGCGGTGGCGGCCATCGGCATGGCCTGCGGATTCGGCGAGCTCGGCCTGGCCGGCGGAGGAACGGGCGTCATCCTGATCACGCTGATGCTCTTCAATCGCGTCGAATATGTTATTGGTGAGCACCGCGACATCCAGGAATTCCGCATCGCCACGGCCAAGTCCGACGACGTCCTGGACCGCGTGGACGCCCTCTTTCGCGACGCCGGCCTGTCCGTCCGCAAGCGAGCCTTCCACGAGGATGAGGGCAAGCTGATCTTCGACATCCGCGCGATCGGCCCCAAGCCCAGGCACGAGCAACTGCGCATGCTTCTGGTACGGTCCGAGACCTACACGCTGAGAGAGGTGTAGAATCGGGTGGAACACTCAAGCGAGATTCCCGATTTGCGGAGACCCGTCATGCGATGTGCGACACTATCATGGTTAGGCGCTGGCATGTTACTGATTCTCCCGGGCTGCGTTGCGGACGGAAGGACGGCTTCGACGCCACTGACCCAGAAGGCAACGACAACTAAATGGCCGACGATTATGGAGCGTGGCAATGCCCAATGCGTTCCAGGGCGTGGGGTAATCAATGAGGACGAGGTTTCCGCGGTTTGGGCGTCCAATGACACTTTGGGCTTCTCTATAGGCTTCCTTGTTGCAGGGGATCAGATCGGGAGCCGCCCGATGAAAATAAGGACCGGCGAGAAATTGACCGAATGTCGGATCGATGGCGTGCAAGCGCCATGCGAACTCTACGAGTTCGGATTCTGTAGCATGTCCTGGGGTTCGGCGTTCGATTTGTTGTGTCCCACACTCGGTGTCGGGCGGCATGAAATCCAGTTCGAATACGAATTCCGGGAGTTCGACATCGACGGGAAAGTAGGCTACACGAAGACCTACGACCACGTCTGCGTTCGGGTCGACGTCGATCCGCTGGGTACCACAGCCCATTGGTGCGGCGAGACCAAAGCTCCATGGCCTCGACTCCCATTTGGTTCAGGCACGTGATTCGTTTGTGCCACTACGGCTCTCCCCGACGCACGAACGTCTTATTCACGATCTTCCACTCGCCGTTGATCTTGTACAGCGACAGCATGTCAACATAGATGTGTCCGCGATAGAGCATCTCCACCTTGGCCACGGCCATGCGCCCGTCGATGATGTCGATCGAGAGCACCTTTCCCCAGGACTCTTCCGCGGGTCGAGACGTCCAGTGCTGGATGGCGTCATGCACGGGCACCGACTGGACCGAGTCAACACCGTCAACCGTGCGGACGAAGACCATCCGGCCGGCGTCGAGATCCCACGCCTTCTCGAACGGCCCGGCCTTCGCCGTCGCCGCGCCCTCGAAGTAGGCATCGATGGTCGCGTGAACCGCGACGTAGTCGGCCGAGGTCCCCGCCGCGGCGTAGAGGACGGATGCCACAACAACAACGAGCAGTGTCCCAATCAGGACCGCCCGGGCGCGTATCATGGAAGTCTCCGTAAGAACATGCTCAGTCATCCCACGACAGGGTCAGTTCGAGTTCCTTGTCGTCACGGAGAACCGTCAGGCGAAGCGGCGAGGAACGCAGAGCCGTATCGCGCTTGTCGGGATCGAGCTTCGCCAACGCCACGCCATTGATCGCCACGATGCGATCACCCTCTCTCAGCCCGGAACGCTCCGCAATTCCACCCGGCACGACACCGTCAACGTCCGCCCGGCCGTCGCCGGCGAGTGCCAGCAGGATGCCGTAGCGCTTTTTCTCCCCCGGGGATTGTGAGGGGCGATGAGCGACCGCGGCGTCTCCGCCAGGTTCGGCAAATCGCACGCGCTCATTGATCTGATCGAAGGTGAGAACGAAACGGCGCAGAACGTCATAGCCGATGTTGCCCCAGTCGAACCGATCCGTAAGTTGAATTTCGGGCTCCTTGATCACCTGCCCCGCGATTTCGACATCGCCTTTGATCTTTGCGGCACGAATCGCGAAGCTCCCGCTGGGCGTCTGTGCCCGGCCGACGACGCGCGGCGGCGCGTGAACTGTCAAACGGTCCTCGATTCTTGTGGGAAGGGTAAGCGAGCCCATGTTTCCCGAGTCGATGTGCGAATCTACGATGACCTCGCCGATCCGCACGGGAACGGTGGGCATTCCCTTATCACGATAGAGGGGAACCGACCCGTCGCCGGCCCTGAGCATCCCATCCGAGAGCACGACGCGCGACCCCGGGTAGTCAATGGTCAGCAGGCAGTGGGCGAACACGGGCAGGCCGATGATTCCACGCGGTGAGCCCAGCGCCGTTTCAAGCATGGGCGAATCCCATGAAATGGCGGTGAGCGATTCAAAGCGCGCGTCTCCAACGGAAAGCGCATCGATCGTGTATTCGTCGGCCTCGATGGCCTGCGGATCGGTGGGATCGCCGACACGCGTTTTCCCCTGAGGTTGCAGAGCCAGCTCGGATACCAGGGATCGAGCGAGAATGACGGTGCCGGAACCGGTGTCCAGAACAAAGGGAAACGGGCCCTTGCCGTTGATGGACGCCTGAATGACCGGGCGGCCTCGCTCGACCCGCATCGCCAGTTCAATCGGCGCGCGGGGAAGGTGCGTGCGCTTCGGTGCGTCAGGATCGGCGCGCATGCCGCGTCGCTCAATCCGCACCCGCCCGTGACGCTGGTCGAACGAAAGAACAAAGTCCTCGAGCATCCGCCCGCCGATGTTGAGCGTTCGCATCGGCGTATCAAGAACGACCTCGGGATTCTTGATGACGTTCCCGCCGATGCGCACGTCACCGTCGAGGGTCGCGGCCTGGACTGGGAACGTGCCGGTGACCGTGCGGGCCTCGCCGATCTTGCGGCGCTCGCCCATGATCGGCAGTGAATCCGAAATGTCCTTGGGCACACTGAGTGCGCCCATGGCGCCGGTGTCGAGGTGCGCCGGGTAGGACCGGTCTCCCAGTTGAATCTGAATCGTGGGGACCGGCGCATCATCGGCCAGGGCGAGAACCTCGTTGCCGTCGGGCTCGGGCAGGGATCCGCGATCTAGGCGGACGGCCCGAGCCGGATAGTCAATGGTGAGCAGCAACTCGCGGAATAGATGGAAGCCAAGGATGCCGTCTATGTGTCCGCGAACGGCGCCGCCATGCTCGTTGTAGTCGCGGCTCAGCACCCGCACGCCGTGAAACGTGGCCGGGCCGATGGAGAGTTCGTTGAGTTCATAGATCGGCATGCTGACCGTGGGACGATCCGAGCCATCGCCGGCCTGCACCGAGTCGACGGGCATGAGCCCCAGCTTTTCGGCCAACGAACGATCAATCCTGCCGCCGCCCATGCCTCCGGTGTCGAGCAGAAATCGGTACGGTCCGGTGCCATTCACGCGCACGCCGTCGATGAGTATCTGGCTCCCGGCGATGGTGATGGGAAACTCGACGGGAAGTGAACCGAATTCCGCGCGGGCGTAGGCATCCTCCGGACTGGGTGTTGAGGCGATCTCGGCCACAGCGAGGCAGGGAACCATGATCCCCGAGACCAGCCCGATATAGACGTGTTTCTTGATCATCACCGACTTTTCACCTCCCACGGCGTTGGGCTTGAGATACGGAAGGAACGCCGCTTGTGACCAGGAGACGAACAACCGACGCGATAACTGTCAGAAAACCCGGCACCAAGGTCCCACCGCGGGAATAACTGCGGTTCGGCTCACAGCTACGATGGCTACTGCTCCCACAGGTAATACACCGGCCTGGAGCCGATGAGGCCGCGGAACGCACGGGCAAGAAACTCGGGCGATTGCCGCTCCACGCGGGACTCGCCACCGCCGGTGGTGCCCGCGTACCAGTCACGGACCACGCCCGCGACGACCGCTCGGACGTCGCGCCGCCGGGCGACCTCGACGGCGAAGCTGCGGCTGAAAGGATCGACGCCGAGCTTGCGAAGTGCCAGAGTTGCGGCACTCGTCTTCGGAGGCAGTTCATACTGACCCACGCGAACCATCCCGGCCTTTTCGTAGACCGGGTTGAACGCGCCCATGCCCGCGAGACACTCCACGTAGCGCGTGCCCACCAGCGGAAGCGTCTTGCGCACCAGGAAATGGCCGAGCCCGCAGCCGCGCACGTCGGGGTGAATGACCAGACGGCGCAGGATACGGAAGTCGCGGTTGACGGCTTCGGAGTCGCGAATGTACCGGCCTTGGGTCGCAGTGTTGCGTTTGGACAGTTCCAGTGGGCTGTGGGCGTAAACGACGATGCCCAGCAGATCGCCGGCCGCACCCTCGCGCAGGACGTACACCTTGTCGACGAAGCCGAGTTCGTCCGCCGAGCGGTAGTGCATGGCGGCGAAGTCGTCGTAATCTCGCCGCGAGCCGGGCTCGACACGCAGCCGGCGCCGAAGACCGAACACATGCGTGCCGCGATGTCGGCAGTGCTGCGAAGCCACGCGACCCTGTCCGCCAAGCCGCACGATGACATCCGGGCGGAGATCACCGACGAGATCATCGTTGCTCGCCGCGAGTACTACGGAAAATCCCCGGGCCGAAACCAGCTTGCGGAGGTTGAAGGCAATCGCCCTGGCGAGGCGGCGATGGAGCAGGGAGCCGAATTCGTCGCACAGCAGCGGTGCGGCGGGTGTAGGCTCGCGCAGCAGCCCGAGGGCGCGAGCCAGACGGGCCCGAAACTTCTCGCCCTCCGACAGCTCGTCGAATCGGCGAATCCAAAGCCGCGGCTCGCAGCAACCGCAGGCGGTCAGCAGCGACAGCGCCTCGGAAAGCGGCCGGTCCGACGCCACGGCATCAATGACCGAACTCGTCACCGGAAACGCGACGCGTTGCACGCTGCACGCCGCGGTGAAGCGGCGTTCCAACTCGGCCAGAACGGTGCTCTTGCCGCTGCCGGAGGGGCCGAGGACAAGAACGATGGCGCCACGTTCGAGAGCAATGTCGAGGTCCGCAACGACAACGGTCGGCGGCGCGTGCAGATCGAGGCCGAAGGACGTGGCCACATCGGCCGTCCGCAGGGAGCGTCGGGCGGATCGATGGCGGCGGACACAGCGGAGCTCGACGTGATGCCGAGGGGCCGGGGGTCGGGGTTCGAAAACATCGCGGCTTCGGCGCCGGGTGCGGGTCGTTTCTCGCGTGCGATCAAAAGGGTGGCACTTGGTACTGCGGGCCATGGTTCGCTCCGAAATCGGACCGGGGCGAGGCTAAATACCTAACACATACCAAACAATAGTGCTGCGCATATTGCTTGTCAATATCAAAACGAACATTGCCGGCCGTATTCGACGCAAACTACTTTTATATAAATAATTATGAATATCATGCCGCAATGGGCCGGACCCGCGTCATACCTCCATTCCAGCTTCCGCTCGCGAGAATCCTCAGAGCTCCCGACATACCAGCCGCAGCACAACGCCCTGGATCGAGAACTGGCGGGTGGAGTCGAGAAGGATGGGGGATACACGGGGATTATCTCCGCGCAGGACGACGACGCGCCGGCCTTCGCGCCACTCCACGGCCACCCGCTTGAGCGTGGGCTCGCCGTCGACAAGGCACGCGCAGACGCGCCCGGGCACGTGCTCGGGATCGACGTCCGGCCGGTAGTGGACGAGGACGATGTCGCCGGGCTTAAGGGTCGGCTCCATGCTGTCCTGCGTCAGCCGGAGGCAGAAATGGTCCGGCGACCACTGGTGACGCAGGACGGGGAACATCTCCGCCTGCTCCTGGGATTGAGCGGGCGGTCCGGCCGGAATCGATCCGTACAGCGGAAGCTGCCGCGTGACCAGCGGCTGGGGATTGTCGTGAAGGCTCCCCCCGCCGATGAGGATTCCCTGCGGAACGTTCAGGGCGGCGGCGAGCGCGTCGATCGTGCGGCGGCGGGGATTGGCTCGACCGCGCTCGATCGCGGACAGGAAGCCCTGGTTGACGCCGGCAGCCGCAGACAATTCAGCCTGGGTCATGCCCTTTTCACGACGGATGCGTCGAAGGCGCTGGCCGAGCCCTTCCGCGGCAAGACGGCGGACCTGATCGTCGACGATCCTCATCGGCAATATTATATTGCTCTATTGAACTTTAAGCAATATCGCCAGCGTATGATCCCCCGCCCCCGACGGTACAGTTGGAAATCCCGACTCCCCGTCATGCCGCGAATCGGACGGAAGTAGCGTCAGGCTTTCTCGACGATTTCGCGCCGCCCGACCACGAGCCATGTCGCCACGACCAGTACCGCGAGGGTCATTGTGATCAGGCCCCACGTCGACGCCGCCGGAACGGCACCGGCCGTAACCCCGCACATCCCGCAGTTCCCTCCACTTCCAAGCTGCAACTCCGCGGGAGAGCTTACGGCGAGGCCGTCGCGAATGGGCTGCTCGATGGGCAGTGCCGTCGACAGGAACAACGTGGGCCACGCACAACTGGATTCGAACCCGGCGGCGAATTGGTCGAGCCAGAGGGAGCCAAGGCCGGTGGTAAACAGGGGCTCAAGAACCTCGCCGAACATGTTGGCACCGAAGTCGCCCGCGGCTTCATCGTCAATCCACAAGCGGGGAATGATCCCCGAGAAGAGTATGTCCGGTCCGCTTTGGACGGTGATGAAACCGTCGCGGAACTCGATGCCGTCAGGCAGGACTTCCCCCAGCGCAAACTCGCCGACGATAACGGTGGCTCCCCGGGCAGGATCATCCGGAAACAACCCGTCATCCAGGCGCGTTCCGTCCACATTGAGGAAGTCGATGGTCGCCAGCGAGAACGTCAGGGTCTGCGAAGGCGGATCGTAGGTAACCAGGACATCCGACCCGCCATCGCCTCCGGATGGACTCGGGCAAGACACTGTACTCGCTGCGGGAACGACGCATGTCGTCCGGAAATCGAAGGAATCCACGGTCAGTGTCTCCCCGGCGAGATTCGCGTTGTTCTGAATACACACTTCCTCCTGTGCCGGCTGTTCCTCGAATCGCGTGTAGATGGTTACGGTGGTGAAGTTCCCGCTGCCCCCTTTGAACGTGTGGGTGTCCACCGCCGGCGACGCCACGGCCCCGCCGCCGGCATTCTGGGGCGTAATCGTCACGGTCACTTCATCGTCGTTGTCAAAATTAGCCGTCTTGTAGGAAAACGTGAAAGCGTATTCCTTGTACTTCTCGGTGTCGGCCGCGTTCGAAACAACCTGACAGATACTTTGCCCTCTCGGGATGGTCGTCTCCGAGGTTCCCGGTGGAGAATTCACGACGGTCGGATCGCTCGTCTCCCAGCCATCGGGCAGGCCGTCCGACCCCGGCGTGCCGTCGGGCTGTTCGGTGTCGTTCAAGTCCGCGTTGTCGTCCTGATGCTGGGGCGTCTTCCACCAGGTGGGCAATTCCTTTTTCGTTTTGATTTCGTCCGCGGCGCGAGCGATCGAACCCGTCGCGCCAAATGCAAACAGACCAATGACACCGAAGCGGGCAAGGACGTGCGCGCAGCGACTTTTCGGGGATTTCATTTCCTCTCTCCTCTATGTGGCCCGAACAGACGTGAAGAATGCGTAAAGTCTGCGCAAACCTCCGATTTTGTCAAGAAAAAAATCCTTGCTTTATCACCCTGATTGTACGAGTTGCGCGAACTGAGCGGCGATATTCCCCATTTTCGCTGAGACGACAGTCTGTTGTCTTCCTATTTACTCAGCGAGCCGTGGGAGTGCGCCGCCAATACTCCACGGCGTTGAGGAAGAAGGCCAAACCGTCTGGTGTGTCCGCGGCCGGGCGTCTCGTCCACAGCGGGTGGTGCGTGGAGACGAAGTGTCGGTCGGGGTGTGGCATCAGGCCGAGGATGCGTCCGGTCGCGTCGCAGAGTCCGGCGATGCCCTCCACGCTGCCGTTGGGGTTTGCGGGGTAGCTGTCGTATCGGCCGGACTCGTCCACGTAGCGAAGTGCGATCAAGCCCTGGTCGCCGAGACGACGAGTGACTTCCGCACTTGCGGTGATCACTCGTCCCTCAGCGTGCTCAACGGGGAGTTCCATGAATCGGCGTGGCGGTGTTGATCGGGGCTGGGGAGCAGCAGCAGGGCCAGCATTCAAGAACACGCAGTGGTCCGCACATACTTCCAGTCGGACCCAGCGGGCTTCGAATCGGGCACGATCGTTGAAAGTGACGGTTACGCTATCGCGGCCGAAGTCGCCTCCGGGAAGCAGGCCGGCTTTGACCAGAGTCTGGAATCCGTTGCATACGCCGAGTATCCCGCCGCCGCGCTCGACGAGGCGCCGCAGCGGATCGGCAAGATCCTGAAGAATCCGCTGAGCAAGTATCGCCCCGGCGGCAATGTCGTCGCCGTAGCTGAACCCGCCGGGGATGGTGACGACGGAAACGTCGTGGAGCACGGAAGGATCGGCCGCGACCGCATTGAGGTGCATGAGCACGGGCTCTGCACCCGCCAGCCGCCAGCAATGAACGATCTCCTCGTCGCAGTTGATTCCCGCGGTTCGAAGGACGAGCACGCGCACCGGAGGTGTCATCATCGCCCTCCTTCGGACAGCGGCGATTTCCAGGTGCGAATCAGCTCATCGACTCCCAGGTCGATCGTTCCGTTCCGGCCGGCGTCGACGCGCAAGCGCGGCTCGTCCGTCACTTTCCCGAGAATCATCCACCCGGCCGTCTTCGCGTCGGCTTCGCTCATTTCCAGGATGTACGTGGCGATCAGCGAATCGAACAAGGGAGTATCCGGATCAATCGATACATCGAGTCCGGACCCCGAACCAATACACATTTCCGCAAGCGCCACCGCGATCCCGCCGTCGGAAACATCGTGGGCGGCGCGAACGGTGCCGGAGCAGATACGGTCGGCCACGCGGCGGTGATGCTCGATGGAATGCTGAATGGTGGATGCGGAATGCGGAATCCCAGTATGCGTGGCCTCTCCGCTTCGTGCCTCCGTACCTTCGTGCATTCGTGCCTTTCGAAATGCCTGTGCCTCGGAAGCGGCCGCCAACACGACGACATTTCCCGGAGCCTTCAAGTCCATCGTGATGCAGCGGTTCACGTCCTCGACAATGCCGATGGCGCTGATGAGGAGTGTCGGAGGAATCGCCAGGTTTCGCGGCAGGCCGGTGCGAGCGGACTCTTCGGCGCTCATGGAGAACTGGTTGTTGAGCGAGTCCTTGCCGGAGATGAACGGCAATCCGTAGGCAACCGCAACGTCGGCCGCGCCCCTGCACGCGCGAACCAGCGTGCCGAGTGCTTGCTCCGAATCGACCTTCGGCCAGCAGAAATTATCCAGAATTGCGGTGCGGCTCGGATCGGCACCCACGCAGATGACGTTCCGCAAGGCCTCGTCGACGGCTCCAATGGCCATGAAATACGGATCGACATCGGCCACCTCGGGGCAGAGTCCACAACCGAGAGCGATGCCGCGGTCGCTGTCGTAGCGGGGACGCAGCACGGCCGCGTCGGAAGGTCCGCTTCGCGGTCCGACCAGCGGCTTGATCACGCCGCGGCCCTGCACCTCGTGGTCGTATTGCCGGATCACCCACTCCTTCGAGGCGACGGTCCAGTGGGCAAGCGCGGCGAGCAAGCGCTCGTTGAGACGTGCTTTCGATGCGTTGCGCCGAGCGACGGACCCGACTCTTGGTGCCGTCCATGTGGCACTTCGCGACCGCTTGGGAAGGCCATCGTGTAGGAAGCGCATGTCGAGCTCGCCGACAAGCTGGTCTTCAAAATAGACGCTGAGCCGGCCGTCGCCAATGAATTCGCCGATGACGGTCGCTTCAACCTCTTCCTCCGCGAACACCTTCAGAAAGCGATCAAGCCGATCGGGCGGGACGGCGAACACCATGCGCTCCTGCGCCTCGGAGATCCAGATCTCGTCGTAGCGCAGACCCGCGTACTTGAGCGGCACGCGGGAGAGCTCCACGCGGGCGCCCAGCTCGGCGCCCATCTCGCCGACGGCGCTGCTCAATCCGCCGGCCCCGCAATCGGTCACGGCCGAGAAGAGGCAACCATCGGCGTGATCGCGGGCGCGCAACTGGGCGTCGAGCAGCTTCTTCTCCTCGATGGCGTTGCCGATCTGCACGGCGTGCGAGAATTCGTCGGCGTGGGTGTCGGTGAGCTCGGCCGAGGAGAAGGTCGCTCCGTGGATGCCGTCCCGTCCGGTGCGTCCGCCCGCAACGACGATGCGATCGCCGACGCGCGGCTCCTTGTTAATGTATTTGCGGGGTATGAGTCCCACGCAGCCGCAATAAACCAGCGGATTGCCGAGGTAACGCGGGTCGAAGTGAATCGCCCCGTTGACCGTGGGGATGCCCATGCGGTTGCCGTAGTCACGGACGCCCGCCACCACGCCCTTGAGCACGCGACGGGGATGAAGCACCCCGGCGGGGAGCCGGGCAGCATCGAAGTCGGGGGGGGCGAGGCAGAAGACATCCGTTGAGGCAATGGGTTTGGCGCCGAGTCCGCAGCCCATGATATCGCGGATACATCCGCCGATGCCCGTGGCCGCGCCGCCGTAGGGCTCGATCGCCGAAGGATGATTGTGCGTCTCAACCTTGAAGGCGATACCGTACTCGTCGTCGAAGGCGATGACGCCGGCGTTGTCCACGAAGACGGAGAGGCACCATTCGCGAGCGAGCTCACGCGTCGCCGCGGCGATCGTATCCTTAAGCAGATTCTCGAACCGAACCTCGACCTCGCCATCGCGCCCGAAGTCGGGTCCGCGATAGATCACTTCGCTCTTGAGCGTCTTGTGAACGCAATGCTCTGACCAGGTCTGGGCCAGCGTCTCGAGCTCCAGGTCGGTCGGCTCGCGATCGATCCCTCGGAAGTGATCGCGAATGGCGCGCATCTCGTCCAGGGAGAGAAACAGGTGGCCCTGCCGCGACAACTTCTCGAGCTCCGCATCGTCGAGCTCCCGAATGGAAACGCGGCGAAGTTCGAATGGCCGCTGCGGCGGCTCGGGCAGTGCATCGGGAATAACATCGTTGCGCCCGAACCCCTGGACGTACCAGGTTTCGACGCAGTCGTTGGCCAGTACCCGGGCGGCAATGCGCTCCAGTTCCTCCGCGTCGCGGGCCCCTTCGATCTCGTATCGTCGGCCAGTCTGAACGGCGTGGAGCAGGTCGGGAGACCAACCGTTCCTCGCAAGCCAGCGGCGGGCGGCGTCGAGCGTACTCAACGCGGCGGGGTTCATCACGCCTGGCAACGGATGAACCTCGACCGCCGGTCGGCTTGTGTCACGCCTGGAGAATCCCTCACCAGCGAGGAAACGCTCGGCGACGGGATCGGCCAGAAGTTCGCCCGCCAGTCGTTCGACGACGTCGGCGTCGAGCTCGGCGACGAGGAAATAATATTTGCTGGATCCCACGGCGCTGATTCGGCGGAATTCAGCCTGATGGACGTCGGCAAGAAGGGCCCGCCCGGCGACATCCAGTGCGTCGTTGGCAGGCCGAACGCACACCTGCCAGTGACGATGTGCGATTGGCACGCCGCTGAGATTGTTGTAGTTTTCCCTGGGATTGGCCATGTCAAATTCGAGTCGTGGGCGACATCCTCAGCTTAGCGGCGAATTGCCTCCCGGGCCACCTCGGACTAAGGTCTCAAGGGGACCTGAGCCGCATGCGCCGCGCCACCCGAAGACGCGGGCCGATGCTCAGACGGTCCCGAGTTGGCCGGTAGCATGACCATCCGTTTCGCATCCTCCGTGACGACCGCCGCCCGGGCCGACCGGGCGGTGGATGAGATCCTGCGCCCGATCGATTCGCGCGTCACGCCGGGCATGGTCGACCTGGCCCTGCTGTTTGTCACACCCCATTTCGAGGACGACCTTCCAGAGATCGTTGACCGGGTCCTGTCGACACTCCCGAGTGCGGTTCTGCTGGGGTGCACGGCCGAGGGCACGATCGGTTTCGACCAGGAGGTCGAGCGGACGCCGTCCCTGTCGCTTCTCGCGGCCTCTTTGCCGGAGGTTTCCGTCCGCCCGTTTCATATCCGCCAAAACCAGCTCGAGTCGGCGCGAACCGAATTCGACTGGGAACCTCTCGTCGGAGTCTCTCCCGAGAGCGGGGCGACGTTCATCTCCCTGGCCGACCCGTTTCGCGTGGACGTCGCCGAGTTCATTGAGCAGATCAACCAGTTCTTTCCGGGTTCTCCCGTGGTCGGCGGGATCGCCAGCGGAGGCCACGCTCCGGGCGAGAATCGCCTGATCGTCGCCGGGGAGCTGGTCGAGGAGGGCATCGTCGGCGTAACACTCTCCGGGCGCCTCGATGTGTCCACCGTGGTCTCGCAGGGATGCCGCCCGATCGGCCGGCCCTTCGTGATCACCAAGGGCGAGCGCAATGTGATTCAGCAATTGGGCGGCCGACCGGCACTGGAACAACTGCACGATGTCATCGTCCAACTGCCCAAGGAGGACGACGAGCTGGCCCGGCAGGCGCTCTTCCTCGGCCGCGTGATTGACGAGCGCAAGGCCGCGTTCGGGCGGGGCGACTTCCTCATCCAGAACATCCTCGGGGCCGATCGCGCAAGCGGCGCCCTGGGAATCGCCGGACATGCCAAAGTGGGCGCGACGGTGCAGTTCCACGTGCGCGACGCGGCCAGCGCCGACGAAGACCTGCGGGCGATGCTCGCGACGGAAAAGGAGCGCGAAGTCGCCGGGGCGATGCTCTTCTCCTGCAACGGACGGGGAACAAACATGTGGCCCAAAGCCGGTCACGACGTGGGCGTTCTCCGCGAGCTGCTCGGACCCGTGCCGGTCGCGGGGTTCTTCTGCGGAGGGGAATTCGGACCCGTCGGACAGCGGAACTTCATTCACGGTTTTACCGCCAGCATCGCCCTGTTCCGAGAGCGCAATGCCTAGTTCCCGACGGGACGCCGATCCGGCTGACGATCTGCTGAAGATTGCCGACCGGCTTTGCCGGAGGCTCGGCCGCCTTTCCTTTGAGTCCCCCGTTTCACACGTATACAACCCGCTGATCTATGCCCGCTCCGCGTACGAGCAATACCTTCGCCGCTTCGCAACGGGCGGCGGGGGCGTCGTCCTGTTGGGCATGAACCCCGGCCCGTGGGGCATGGCCCAGACCGGCGTGCCCTTTGGCGAAGTCCATGCCGTCCGCGATTGGCTGGGAATCAATGCGGAGATTGGCCACCCGAGAAGCGAGCATCCCAGGCGAAAGGTCGAAGGCTTCGCGTGCGGGCGCAGTGAAGTCAGCGGCGAGCGTTTTTGGGGCTGGGCTCGGAGGCGGTTCAGGAATCCGGAACGGTTCTTCAAGAACTTCTTCGTGGCCAACTACTGCCCGCTGCTCTTCCTGGAGGCGTCCGGACGGAATCTGACTCCCGATCGACTGCCGGCCCGAGAGCGCGAACCGCTGCTGGAAGCTTGCGACGACGCACTTCGCCAAAGCGTCGAGGTGCTGGCGCCGAAGCGTGTGATCGGCATCGGGGGCTTTGCCGAGAAGCGAGCCAGAGTCGCCCTCGTCAACAGCAGGGTGCAGATCGGCTCAATCCTCCATCCCAGCCCGGCCAGCCCCGCGGCGAATCGCGGCTGGGTAGAGACGATCGAACGGCAACTGGCGGACATGGGTGTGCTGTAAGCCGCTCCCTGTCCTGCCGGCAATTGCATCGAGTTTGGCCAAGGACCAAGGCCGGTACGGCACAACGAAAGCGAGGCGGAATCGAGCGGTACTCCGGGCACGGGTGCCGGATTCCGGTTGTCGTCGGAGCGCCACCCGGAAAAAAGAAAGCCCGGGAGACACGCCCCCGGGCTTCCACAATGATCGACTCGAGTTGGATCGGCGATTCCCGCCGAGCATTTCTTACGACGTCAGCGACGAGGCGGCCTCGACCATCGAGCGGATGCGCTCGTTGGCCAGTACCACCTTGGCTTCGGCGTCATCATCGACTTCGGTCTGGCCCACGATGTAGTGGATGGAGTCGCTGGTCTTCTTGGCCTCAACACCGGCCATCTTGTCGCAGCAGAAGCTCTTCTCGCCCACCTTGTAGCTGATCTTGACGTTCGCGGCAGCGTCCTTCACGAGCTGCACGGCCTTCTCCGCCTGATCCTTGCTCTCAAAGTCGACGCCCGCCACGCGATAGTGCATGGGCTTGCCGGCCTTCTCGGCCATGCTCTTGGCGGTCATGGGGCACTGAACAGCCTCGTCGCCAACGGCATACTGCATGCTCTGCATGGACTCGGCCTCGGCCTCCAGCATGCTGGCGAGCTCGACCAGGGCATCGTGACGGTTGTCGAAGGTCTTATCCGCGACGACATACTGCATCGACTTGCCCGAATCCTGGGCCATCTTGGCGGCCGACTTCGGGCACGACATGGTCTGATCGCCTACGCGATATTGCATGGAAGGGAGGGAGGTGAGCACCGCCTTGAGACCCTTGCAGCCACCGTCACACTTGCCATCGCAGGAGCCCTTGCAGCCGCCGCAGCTTCCCTTGTCCGAAGCCATCTGGGCCTTGGCATGTCCACAACCGCCCTCGGAGGACGCCATCTGGGCCTGCTTGGCGTGTCCGCAGCCACCCTCGGAGGAAGCCGTCTGGGCCTTGGCATGGGGGCAGCCGCCGTCGGCCGAATCCGTCTTGGCCTGCTTGGCGTGCGCGCAGCCGGTATCGGAAGCGAGGCGGGCGTTCTTGCAGTCGCCGTCGCACTTGCCGTCACACTTGCTGCAATCGCCCTTGCACTTCTCGGCGCACTTGCCTTCGCAGCCGGCCTTGTCCGACGCCATTTGAGCCGGCTTGGCGAACGCGCATCCTGACTCGCCGGCGCTCTTGCAGCCGGCACAAGGCTTGTCACACGCATACGTCGCGGCCGTCATCAGACCAACCGCCACCACCGCACAGATCGTCGTCAACCATCGCTTCATAGATCCTGCTCCTTCCAAATCGAGGTATTCATCCCATTGCGTGAAAACAATGATTCCCGCCTTCAGAAGCGTGCGTCAGCCGCGGTATTCACATCGGGCGTTGCACGTTTCCGCCACATTCACCTGGGCGAGGACAGGCAGGCCGGGCTTGAGCCGCGTCCAGATCCACCGCGCCAGAATTTCCGAAGTCGGGTTCTCCAGCCCTTCAATCTCGTTGAGGTAATGGTGATCGAGCCGGTCGAGGAGCGGTTGAAACAACTGTTTCAGTTTACCGAAGTCAACCAGCCACCCCGTTTCCGGATCAATATCCCCCTCGCAAACGAGCTCCACTTTGAAGCTGTGTCCGTGGAGTCGAAAGCACTTGTGGTCGGGCGGAACGTTGGGGAGGCGGTGGGCCGCCTCAAACGTAAACTCGCGCACCAGCCGAACTCTCGTGCTCGCCTCCATGGGCGACGGCTTCGTGGGATATTCTAATCGCAAATGTCCCTCAGCGGGCTGAATCATTGTAACGGATTGGTCGCAATTTCTCCACCGGCCGACCCCGAAACGGGAGGCCGCGCCGAAAACCGCATTGGATCCCCTTATCGGGGCAGAATCTCCAGCAGTTCCACCTCGAACAGGATCGTGGCGTTGGACGGTATCCTGCCCGGGACGCCTTCCGCACCGAAGGCCTGCTCCGGCGGAATGATAGCGTTGTAGCGGCTCCCTTCGCGCATCTGCATGACCACCTCGCGCAGACCGGGAATGAGCTCGGAAAGGCGCTTGCGCGGCGGGTTCGGGTCAGCAAACGTATCGTTCAAGACGGACCCGTCAGGAAGTCGCCCGCGGAAGTTCAGGAGAACCTGGTCGCCCTCGATGGGGATCGCCCCCGCCCCATGGCGAACGACGCAGTACTGGACGCCGCTCTCCGTCGTCTCCATGGGCTCCGTGCACTCGCTTCGCAGGGCATCGGCGGTCTCGGCAAGTCGGCGCTGCTGCTCTTCAATCGCTTCCTGCTCGCGCCGGCGGGCTTCCTCACGACGCACCTCGATCAGCCGATCGAGCGCAACCGCGTTGAATTCGGAAACGAGGCGGACGTCGTGAATCACGACGGGCTCGATGGGCACTTCCTTCAACTGGCCCGCGGCGAACTTGGGATTGGCCACCACCTGCACCTGGGCGATCTTGTCCACGTTCTCCATGCCTTCGACCACCCGCCCGAAGGCGACATATTGCCCGCCCTCGGGATCATCGAGCAGGTAGTTGTTCCGGACGTTGATGAAGAACTCGGCCTTGGTCGATTTCGCCATCAACGGAGAACGGATCATCGCGATCATGCCGCGTTCATTCAGCAGACCGTTGAAGTATTCCGGATCGATGCCCTCGCGCAGGCCTTCCTTTCGCGTGGCGAAATCGGGCGTGAACCGTCCGCTCTGGATCAGCGTGCCCGGCAGGACGCGATGGAAGATCAGTCCGTCATAGTAGTCGGCCAAGACGTACTGCATGAAGTTCCGCGTCGTCTCGGGGGCCTTGTCCGCGTCGAGCTCGACCACAAACATGCCGAGCGTCGTATCGAACGCCAAACGGGGATTGACCACTTCCCCGGCAGGCCGCGTGGTCGTTCGTCCGGCGGCAGCGGAATGGGAATCCTCGTAGCCTCCACGCGGTTGCGGAGACTTGCAGCCCGCAAGACTCAGCGCCGCCATACACCCGACAGCAATCCATCGGTTCATATTCGTTCCTTGTTCTCGCCCGACGAACGCCCGCTCGGCGCCCGCTTGTTACGAACTAGCTCTTGGCCGATTTCTCAGGAAACTTGCGATCCAGCGCCCGGTTCCATTCCGCCAGCCTCTTCTTCTGCGATTCGAAGAGCGCGGCCGTGTCACCCTCGACCCGTACCGATTCCATGACATCACCCTGTCGGACGGCGTTCACCACATCCTGCCCGTCCGTAACCCGGCCGAACACGGTGTGCTTTCCATCCAGCCAGGGAGTCTCGACATGCGTGATGAAGAACTGGCTGCCGTTGGTTTTCGGCCCGGCATTGGCCATGGAGAGCACGCCGGGACCGTCATGCTTGTGCTTGGGAGTGAACTCGTCCTCGAACTGGTAGCCGGGACCACCGGCGCCCGTGCCCGTGGGATCACCGCCCTGGATCATGAAATCGTCGATGACGCGATGAAAGGTCAACCCGTCGTAGTATCCCCGCCGCGCCAGGTTCGCGAAGCTGGCGACGGTCGCCGGCGCTTCGTCAGGGAAGAGTTCGAGGTGGATCTCTCCGCGATTGGTCTTGATAACGGCATTCAATGTCAGGGACCCCCCTTCTATTCGTCGTTGGACGGCTTGTCGGAACCGGCTTCGTCGGAGTCCTTCTTGTCGTCCTTGAGCAGCGTGACCTTCTGGATAACGACAGGCTCCACGGGAACGACCTTGCCTCCCGGATACTTGGGATGGACCCGGGTGTCCGTGTTCCTGATCTTGTCCACCACGTCCATGCCGTCAACGACCTTGCCAAAGACCGCGTAGGCGGCGCCGTCCGGCTGGGGCTTGTCGAGGAATTCGTTGTCCACCACGTTGATGAAAAACTGCGACGTCGCGGAGTCGGCATTGCCCCCCTGGCGGGCCATGGCAATCGTCCCACGAACGTTCTTCAATCCGTTCTGCCACTCGTTCTTGATGGGCGGCATGAGACCGGAAGACTTGGGGTTCATCTCCGCATCGAATCCGCCCCCCTGGATCATGAAGGTGGGAATGACGCGATGGAAGATGGTTCCCTCGTAGTATCCCGATTTGACGTACTTCAAGAAATTCTCTACGGAAATTGGCGCCTTCTCGGCATCAAGCTCGATGACGATGTCGCCGAGCGTGGTCTGCATTTTCACGCGGGGATGCTTGTCATTCGCCGCGAACGCTGCCGCTGAACAAGCCAACAGCATGATTGCACTGGATATATATCGCATGGACGTTTCCTTTCTGATTTCGTTGGCCGGGCTGGTTCAACACTCGAACCCGCCAATGACTGTTGGAGCCTTCGTTGCCCGATCAACCGCCGCTCACGCCGAGAAGCTCGACCTCGAAGATCAGGTCGGACTTGGGCGGAATCGTCGGCGGCCGGCCGGACTCTCCGTAGGCCATGGAATACGGGATTTCCAGACGGCGCACTCCGCCGACCTTCATGTCCGCCAGACCCTTCGTCCAACCGCTGATCACCCGGTTGAGCGGGAAGGTCGCAGGCTGGCCGCGCGTGATCGAGCTGTCGAACAGCGTGCCGTCCTTGAGCCAGCCCGAATAGTGAACCGTCACCATGGCGGACGGCGACGCCGGCGACTCGCCGTCACCGGCCTTGATGTCCCAATATTTCAGTCCGCCGTCCAGTACCACGGGCTCGATCCCCTCAATGGAGCGCTGCGTGGGAGGCGGGGGCGGGACAAAAATGTCGAGCAGTTCGACCTCGAAGATCAGGTCGGACTTGGGCGGAATGGTCGGCGGGCGCCCGGACTCTCCGTAGGCCAGGTCATACGGTATTTCGAGCCGGCGGATGCCACCGACCTTCATGGTCTGAAGCCCCTCCGTCCATCCCTTGATGACGCCATTGAGGGGGAAGGTCGCCGGCCGGCCGCGCTTCACGCTGCTGTCGAACAGCGTGCCGTCCTTCAACCAGCCGGAGTAGTGCACGGTGACCTTGTCCGTGGCCTTGGGAGAGGCCCCTTCGCCCACCTTGATATCCCAGTACTTCAACCCGGAGTCGGTTGTTACTTCTTTCAATCCTTCGATAGAGCGCTGCTGGGGCTCCTCGGCGAAAGTCGGCGCGCTGAAGGCAAGCAGCACGATGCCGGCGAGGCCGAAGGGAATTCGTGTGGTCAGGTTCATCAGTTCGTCCCGTTTTCTGGTTGATCCGCGGCCCGTCGATCCCGGGGCCCTTTATCCGAAGAAGCACGAAAGCCGCGTATTGTGCACGGTCACTGGTGGATTTTCAACGCTTGTCGCCACGCCGGCACACGCCGCATGGAGACAATGTAAAGTGCTTCGGCCGCCCGCGGCGCTGTCCATCGCCTGCGGCAGCGTTTACGATTGCCATCATTCCGTCGACCCGCGCCAGCCGGGAAAAACCGCGTTCGGCGGCCTGATTTCGTGGGTGTTCGAATAAAACCGGCAGGCAGCACCGCCGGTGAGAATGCGCGTGCAAGATTTCGCCAGCCAAGTCGGGCGGATTTCCCGTGCGTAATGCCTCGTCCCATCTGCGTGCGATTCCTGACGTGTTGTTACGCAACCGAAACTTCGTGTTGCTGTGGTCGGCCTATGCCGTCAGCTCCATGGGCGACCACCTTTCGGAGATGGCCATTCTCGCCACGCAGCACGCGCTGGATGCGGATGTCAAGGTCACGGCGATGTACGCCCGCATGACCTTTCTTTTCTTTCTGCCCTTTCTCCTTTTCGCCCCCATCGCAGGCTGGCTGGCGGATCAACTGCCGCGTCGCGGATTGATGATCTTTGCCGATCTGTCGCGCTGCGCGATCGTCTTCTTTCTTGCCCAACTCATCCATTGGATGGAACCCTGGGGATCATGGGGACCTTTCCTTCCGCTCCTGTTCGTGGGGATATTCGCCGCGGTATTCTCTCCGGCGCGATCAGCGCTGCTGCCGACGATCATTCATCCCAATCAACTCGTCCGAGCCAACGGGTTGCTCGGAGGCGTGGGCATCATCGCCACGATGGCCGCATCGATCATCGGCGGTTACCTGGCGCAACAGAAGCACATCGAGCTGGCGTTTCGTCTGGACGCAGCCACGTTCGTCGCGAGCGCCTTGTTGCTCGCTTTTCTCCGGCCGCCGAAAGCCGTACCCCATCTGCATGAAACACCTTCAGAAAGATCCTCGCTGTCTGATCTTCTCGCCGGATTCCGTTACGCGTGGATTCACCGGCATGTCATTGAACTCATCCTTGTCGCGGCGCTGGTCTGGGGATGCGCCGGTGTGGTCAACAGCGTGATCCCCGCTATCGTGCGCGATGTCTACGATGGCACGTACCAGTCCATCGGTGTTTATCGCGCGCTGGTCGGCGCGGGATTCATCGGCGGCGCCCTGGTGATGGTGACCATCGGCCAGGCCGCCCGCAGCGAAGTGGCCATGGAGTGGAGCTTGCTGTTCGGCGGCATCGGCGCGGCCGTGTTCGCCGCATCCGTCTTTCTTCCGTTTGAACCCGCAACGCTGGCGTGGATCGGCGCCGTGGGCATCATCGCCGCGTCACTGGGCGCGGCCGCGACCATGGCGAGCTTTAACGCCCTCCTGCAACGTACCGTGGCCGATCGCTTCCGCGGGCGTGTTTTCGGCGTGAAAGATGTTTCCACCGTCGTCGCACTCCTCCTCGGAACGGGATTGCTCGGCATTCCGAACTGGAGAGATGTCGATCGGTGGGTGGGCTGGATTCTGGTCGGCGTGGCGATGTTGCTTTTCGCGGCCGGCGTTGCGGGCATGTGGATTCGGTTGCGGCGAAGCCCGCTCGGTCCCGGGTGGCAACTGGCTGAGAATCTGAACGAATTCATCTGCAAGTTCTACTGGCGGCTGGAACGACTCGGCCGGCCCACCGTGCCGCGAACCGGGGCGGCCATCGTCACCTCGAATCACGTCACCGCGGGTGACCCGATGCTGCTTTGCGCGGCCGCGCCCTATCGTCCGCTGTCATTTATTCTCGCCGCTGAATATGCCAACTGGCCGATCGTGGGGTTCTTTGTCCGCAAGCTCGAGTGTATTCCCGTACGTCGTGACGGAGCGGATTCGTCGGGCATGCGGCAGGCACTTCGCCACCTCCGGGCGGGCAGGGCCATCGGCGTGTTCACCGAGGGTGGCATTCCCGAGCCGGATGAACTGCGCCGGCCGCGCGACGGGGTGGCCATGATGGCACTCAAGACCGGTGCGCCGGTCATTCCCGCATTCATCAGCGGGACAAAATGGCGCAGGGAAGTCATACCCTCGCTCCTGGCCCGACACCGGGCGAAGGTCCGCTTCGGCAAACCGGTGGACCTTTCCGAATTCGGCGGAGCCGACGCCACGCGTGAGCAGATTCGCGCCGCCAGCGCCCGTATCTTCGAAGCCATCTGGGAATTGGCCCCGGAGGAGGACCGCCTCCGCCGCGAGCGTATGATCCAGGAAGCCGCGAAAAAATCGCTGCACGAGATCGACCACAGCACGGAAGGGAGTTCAAACGATGAGCAGCCATGATCCGATCCAACTCTGGAAGCGGTACTGCCGACACCTGTGCCACCGTCCTGACATCGGTCTGCGTCTGGACGTGAGCCGGATGCACTTCGACGACGCCTATCTCGACCAGATGCGTTCGCGGATGGAATCGGCACTTCAGGCCATGCAATCGCTCGAAGCGGGCGCCAAGGCCAACATCGACGAGGACCGCATGGTGGGGCATTACTGGCTGCGCGCTCCGGACCTGGCGCCCGACGACGAGATCCGCGCCGAGATCGAGAAGAACGTGCGCGCGATCAAGAACTTCGCCCAGCAAATCCACAGCGGGTCCATCGCTCCGCAGCAGGGCGACGGATTTTACGTCGTGCTGGTCGTGGGCATCGGCGGGTCGGCGCTGGGGCCGCAGTTCGTCGCCGACGCACTCGGCACGACCAACGATCCCATGATCATCCGCTTCGTGGACAACACCGACCCCGACGGCATCGATCGCACGCTGGCCGAGCTCGATGAGAATCTCGCCCAGACGCTGACGATCGTGATTTCCAAATCGGGCGGGACGGTCGAAACGCGCAACGGCATGCTCGAAGTTGCCGCGGCCTACCACAAGGCCAAGCTCGACTTCGCCCGCCACGCCGTCGCGGTGACGATGGAAGGGAGCCGCCTTCATAAGCAGGCCATTGACGAGCGCTGGCTGCACATCTTCCCCATGTGGGATTGGGTCGGGGGGCGGACGAGCGAACTGTCGGCCGTGGGACTTTTGCCGGCGGCGCTGCAAGGCATCGACATCGACGAAATGCTCGAAGGGGCGCGGCTCTGCGACATCGCCACTCGCGAGCCGCGCATCGGCAACAACCCGGCCGCGATGATGGCGCTCATGTGGTACGACGCGGTGAAGAACCGAAGCAAGCGGAACATGATCGTGCTGCCCTACCGCGATCGCCTGCTGCTGCTGAGCCGCTACCTCCAGCAACTCATCATGGAATCGCTGGGGAAGCGCTACGACCGCGGCGGCAAGGAAGTCTGCGAGGGGCTCACCGTGCTGGGCAACAAGGGCACGACCGATCAGCACGCCTTGGTCCAGCAGCTTCAGGAAGGCACCAACGACTTCTTCGCCACGCTCATCGGCGTTTCGCGCGATCGCGAGGGGAAGTCGATGCCGCTGGGCGAGGAGGCAACGGCCGGGGACTTCCTGCACGGGTTCCTGCTGGGCACACGGGCGGCGCTGTTCGAGGGCGGGCGGGAGTCGATGACGATTTCGGCCGACGAACTCAACGCCCGCACGGTGGGCGTGCTGATCGCCCTTTTCGAGCGGGCCGTGGGACTTTACGCCGAGCTCATCAACATCAACGCCTACCATCAGCCCGGCGTCGAGATGGGCAAGAAGGCGGCCGGTGGAACAATCCGCCTTCAGAAGGAAGTGCTCGGATACCTGGGGCAGCATCGCGGCGAGGCGCAGACGGTCGAGCAGATTGCGGCGGCGATCGGCCACGCGGACGCCGCCGAAACGGTCTTTCACATCCTCGAACACGCCGCAGCGAACGTGGATCACGGCGTGTCGCGCGAGGCGGGGGAAAGTCCGTTCGCGGCGAAGTACAGGATGTAGATCGATCGGCGACCCGGTTGGTCGCTCAGTAAGAACATGATGTGGGTGGTCGAGTCTTGCGAATGGCCCGGAATGGGCCGAATAGGCGGACAGCGTCGCAGAATACATACACAGAGACAGCTTGAGCGTGAGGAACATGGGTTTCTCCAATTTGGACGAGCGGCATGGAACTCGGGGAGGAGTTCCTGCGAGCGGAACCGGGACTGCCCGTCCATAGGTAATAACGCGCGGGGTGATCGCGCAAAGAGGCGCCGGCCGGTGATCATGACGGCAAGTGACGGCCCGGCCGAGGGTTGCGGCGGGAAGTGACAGGATGGTGGCAGCATTGTAGGGAAACGAGTGCGCCGTAAAATGGGGCGCGGCGAAGAGGTGCGTCGGGGACGCCCCCTACGAAGATTTTGGAGGCTGGATGCCGAATTCTGTTACGGCCCACTCGCGACCTGCGTCCGTCAGGCCCAGTCGCGTATTGTTCGAGAATCCGTAGACTTCTCTAATGGCTACTCCAGAAACGTTCACTCGTGTGATGTCTTCGCCGTATTCGATCAGCTTTTCATCGGCCAGATAACGCAAATCAGCCTCCGAGGCTCCAAGCCCAAGAACTTCTGTGTATTTCAGCCAGAATTCGAACTTGTTTGCATTCGAGCGATGCCCGTAGTCGTAGGCTCGAACGAGCGATTCAATTGCCTTTCGTAGGTGTTCGAATTGCGACGGCAGCTTGCCCATTTTGTCCGCGAGCTTATAGCCTGAATTCGTTACGGCGAATACTTCGTTCTTTTGCCCTCGTGGCTCAACAAGTGTCTTGCCAACCAATTCAATAATTGCGTCCGACCATTTGGCATATTCTCTTTGGCCACCGTCCTTCATGAGCTGCTTACCACCGGCTTGAAGGTTCGATCCCGCCATATGTCGCAGCAGAAGGATGTGCCCGTCACCTGAGGCTGCGGCAACCAAAAGCGCTTTCGCATCGTCCGACAACCGTGGATTCTCCTCGAAAACGCCGGATTCACGGCCTGTGGGCGATACATCTGAATCTGAGAAATGCCTGATTACCGTTTGCGAGAGTTGCCGGGCGAGTTTTTCCTTGAATTCTTCGGTAGTTGTATAAGAGTCTATTAGCCCCTTCTTCTCGCACTCACTCCTGAAAGCTTTGAGGGCTCTGTGTTGTTCATCGTCAAGATCTCTCGGAGAAACTGGTCTATACGAGAAATACAGCATGGCCGGTTTGCCAGATTTTATGTGCTCTTCGATTTCCTCAACTGTTCCGCTTGCTGCGTTTCCAGTCGGGCTTCCAAGCCTTGTCCAGAAAACGGCAACAAGCAAGTCACAATCGGATAGCACCTGTTGATTAATGATAGCCTGAGGCCGTTCGCCCATAGCGGGTGAGGAATGCGTATCCCAGCCCGTTGGCATGAGTAAGAGTTTGCGGCCTTCAGAGTTGGCATAGTTCCACTGTTCGAGAATCTCGCGAATCAGCTTGCGTTCGTCCGCTACATCGGACGGTGACGCAATCATCACTTTGATCACAGTGGCTTGGTAAGACATGGACGACCGGTCCTTTGAAGATTCCCGAATCCAGCAGACTATCTTATCTCGCGGAACGTCTGCATACTACTCCCCCACGCCGATCGCCGAAGCCGCGGCGTTGGATTTGGTGTGGGTGATGGTGAGGAGGACGCGGGTGATGCCCCTGGCGGCGGCGATGGCGGCCGTCTCGCCGGAGAGGGTGACGACGGGCTGGCCGAGGGCGTCGGGAAGAATCTCCATGTCGGTCCAGGAGATCTTCCCCCGCCAGCCGGTGCCGATCATTTTCAGGATGGCCTCCTTGGCGGCCCAGCGACCGGCGAGGTAGGGAACGGGATTGGCGAGCTCGGTGACGCGGCGGCGCTCGGCTTCGGTGAGGACGCGCTCCAGGAAGCGCTGGCCGTGGCGCCGCCAGATGGTCTCGATGCGGGCGCATTCCACGAGGTCGATGCCGTGGCCGAGGATGGACATGTGGAAGAAGGTAACAGGGGACGGGCAATAGGCAACAGGAAGAAGCCACGAAGCGACGAAGCCACGGAGCCACGAAGGGGAAGAGAGCAAGAGGCAATGGGCAATAGGCAGTAGGCAATAGGAGGGACGGTTCGCGAAGAAGGCGGGGATGCGTATGATGCCTTCATGCCATCCCGCACGGACGCGAATCTCGAGAGGCTTCTCGCGGACCTGAACCCGCCGCAGCGCGAGGCCGTCATGCACGCCGACGGGCCGCTGCTCATCCTGGCCGGTCCCGGCAGCGGCAAGACCCGCGTGGTCACGCGGCGGGCGGCGTACCTGGCGGCCACGGTCGCGGCGGCGCACGAGATCCTGGCCATCACCTTCACGAACAAGGCGGCCGAGGAAATGCGCGAGCGGATCGCCGCACTCGGCGTGGGCGAGGGCATGACCGTCAGCACGTTCCACGCCTGGTGCGCCCGGCTGCTGCGGATCTATCACGAGGAGGCCGGGCTGGAGCGGAATTTCTCCATCCTCGACCGCGACGATCGCCGCAAGATCGTCAAACAGGCCATCGAGGAATGCGGGCTCACCACGGACAACTATCCCGCCAGCGCCGGCGACGCGATCATATCCGACGCCAAGAACGCGATGCTCTCGGTGGCGGATTTCACGGAGCAGCGCAGCGACTGGCGGCAACGGACGTGGGCGCGGGTGTACGCACGATACGAAGAACTGCTGGCGGAGATGGCCTCGCTGGACTTCGACGACCTGCTGCTTCGCGCGGCCGGGCTGCTGGGCAGGAACGCGGAACTGCGCGACCGGCTCGAGGAACGCTATCGCTACGTGCTCGTCGACGAATACCAGGACACCAACACCGCTCAGTATCTTCTGGCGCGATGTCTGACGCAGCGGCGGAAGAACCTCTGCGCCACGGGCGATCCGGACCAGTCCATCTACGGCTGGCGCGGGGCGAACATCGAGAACATCCTCTCCTTCGAACGCGACTACCCGGAGGCGAAGGTCGTCCGACTGGAGCAGAACTATCGCTCGACGCGGCGGATTCTGGCCGCAGCGGACACGCTCATCGCCGGGAACCTCAAGCGCAAGGCCAAGGCGCTCTGGACCGAGAACGACGAGGGGCCGGCCGTGCGCGTGATGGACTGCGACAACGGCCAGCAGGAGGCGACGATCATTGCCCGGGAAATTGCCGAGCGGTTCCGGCACGGCAACGCCGGCGGCGGGATCGCCGTGTTCTATCGCGTCAATGCGCTCAGCCGCGGGATCGAGGAAGCGCTGCTGCGCGAGGGCGTGCGTTACCAGGTGGCGCGGGGCGTGGAGTTCTACAACCGGCGGGAGATCAAGGACGTCATCGCCTACCTGCGCGTGCTGAGCAACCCGGCCGACGAGGTCGCCCTGCTGCGGATCATCAACACGCCGGCGCGGGGAATCGGGACGACGACCATCGAGCGCGTGCGGGAACGGTCGAAGGAGAGCGGACGGCGAATGCTCGAACTTATCTCCGATGCGGCTGAGCGGAAGCGTTTCGGTCGCGCGGCGGGCAAGCTGGGAGACTTTGCGGAGCTGGTCGCCAAACTAAGCCCGCTCATCGCCGGTGCTCCGGCGACGGCTTTGCGCATCGTGCTGCGAGAGAGCGGGCTGGAGGCGATGTATCGCGGGGAGCAGCGCAGCGGGGGTGATGACGCCGCGGCCAATCTCGACGAGCTGGTCAACGCCGCCACGGTGTTCGAGCAGGACCATCCCGAGGCGACCGTGCTCGACTGGCTGGAGCACGCGGCGCTGGTCAGCGATGTCGACGCGATCGACGAGGAGGGGCAGGACGTGACCCTGATGACCCTGCACGCGGCCAAAGGGCTCGAATTCGATGTAGTTTACATTGTCGGATTGGAAGAGGGCATGCTGCCGTTTCGCCGCCACGACGACGCAAGCGGAGCGGCCTCGGACATCGAGGAGGAGCGGCGGCTCTGCTTTGTGGGCATAACCCGGGCCCGCAAGGAATTGACCCTGAGCCTGGCACGGTTTCGCATGCTGCGGGGAATCACGCAGCGCACGGTGCGCAGCCCGTTTCTCGACGAGTTGCCCCGCGAATCGCTACAATGGATGCCGTTCGCGGCGGATGGCGGCGGGCGAGCGGCCGCGCCGCGCGGCGCGTCGGCGCCGTCGGCGGAGTTTGCCGACTGGCACGTGGGCACACTCGTGGAGCATCCGCTGCACGGGCTCGGCCGCGTGGTTGCGTTTTCTCGAGGATTGCGTCAGACGCACCTTGACGTGCAGTTCCGAAGCGGCAAGCGGCACTCGTGGGTGCTGGAGTTTGCGGATTTGAAGCGCGTCGATTTCGACGAGATCGGAGAATCGGCCTGAAGACGAACCGCGAATGTCGCGGTCAGACGGCTTCGCGAATGATCAGCCCCGTGGGATTCCAGGGAGGGACATGATGCGACATGCGGTGATCATGGCGGGCGGAGCGGGCGTGCGACTCTGGCCGCTCAGCCGAAAGAATCGCCCCAAGCAGCTACTGCGCATCCTCGGCGGAACGAGCCTGCTGCGGCAGTCGTTCGAGCGCGTCTCGGCGTTGCTACCACCGGAGAGAATCCACGTCATTACGAATCAGGCGCACCTTCCGCTGGTCGCCGAGGAAATTCCCGAGCTTCCTGCCGCGAACCTGATCGGTGAGCCCGTGGGACGCGACACCGCCAACGCCGTGGGACTGGCGTCGGCCGTGCTGGAAACTATCGACTCCGACGCCGTCGTGGGGATCTTCACCGCCGATCATGTCATCGCGCCGGTCAGCTTGTTCTGCGAAGCGGTGGAGTCCGCATACACCGCGGCCGAGGAGCACGCCGACCATCTCGTGACGATCGGCGTTCGCCCCACGCGCCCCGACACCAACTACGGATACATCCGCCGCGGCGAGCACGTCACGCGCGACGTCTATCGCGTGAGCCGCTTCGCCGAGAAGCCGGACATGGCGTCGGCCATGAAGTACCTCGCCTCGGGCGACTACTACTGGAACAGCGGCATGTTCTTCTGGCGCGTGGGGACGATCCTCGGGCAGCTCGACAAGCATCTGCCGCAGACGGCCGGTCCCGTGCGCGAGATCGCCCGGGCGTGGCAAACGGCGGAGCGGGACCGACTGCTGCATGACCTCTACCCCAAGCTCATGAAGATCAGCATCGACTTCGCCATCATGGAGCGGGCGAAGCAGGTGCTCGTCGTGGAAATGGCCTGCCACTGGGTGGACCTGGGCTCGTGGCCGGCGCTGGAGACGGTGCTCGCGGCCGATGCCGAAAGCAACGTGTCTAACGGGCCGAACGTGATCCACCTCGCCTCGCGCGGCAACATCGTAGTGTCCGAGCAGGACCATCTCATTGCCACCATCGGCGTGGACGATCTGGTCATCGTTCACTCGGCCGACGCCACGCTGGTCTGCACTAAGCGCGACGTGGCCAACATCCGCGAGCTGGTGGACGAAGTGAGGAAGAAGCACGGGGAGGGGTACGCGTAGGTTCAGGCAATGGGCAACAGGCAATAGAAACATCGGGCGTCCGCTGCTATGCCCGCGCCATTCCGCAACCCATGACCCGTTACCTTGGCATCGACTACGGCGAGAAGCGCATCGGCCTGGCAGTGGGCGATGACGTCGTTCGCCTGGCGTCGCCGGTGGAGACCATCGACAACGTCGCGTTGCGCGACGAGCGTATCGCCGCGATTCTGCGCGTTGCCGCCGACTATGCTGCCGATGCCTTCGTACTGGGATTGCCCCTGAACATGGACGACTCGGAGGGTCCGCAGGCCAAGGTCACGCGGGCGTTCGGCGATGCCCTGGCGAAGGCGTCGGGCAAGCCGGTTCACTACTTTGATGAGCGTCTCAGCTCGCACACGGCCGGGGAGAAGCTCATCCCGGCGGAACTCACCCGCAAGCGGAAGAAGTCCCGTCTCGACGCCGTCGCGGCACAGGTGATGTTGCAGGAGTTTCTGGATTCGTCCGCGTGAGTCGCAACAGGCGAGTCGCGCGTGCCACGTCCGCGAGGGCCGAAGCCCTCGGCTCGCAGCATTGTGGTGCGTCGGAAGGCACACCCAGCGCTGCTCCATGCGGTCATCCGGACATATCTGAGCGATTGGCGAATGGTGAAGGCATGCGAAGCGCGTGTCTCGCGACACGCGAACCGCAATGCCCTACGAATCTGCCGGGGCGCGGAGGAGGCGGAGGGCGTTCAGCGCCACGACCACCGTACTGCCTTCGTGACCGATGACCGCCAGCGGTAACGGGATGCCGCCCAGCACGGCGAATACGCTCAATGTGGTGATTACGGCAATCGCCAGCGTGAGATTTTGCGCGACGATACCGGCCGTGCGGCGGGCGTGGCGGTGCAGCCAGGCCACGGCTTCGATGTCGTCGCCCATGAGAACGATGTCGGCCGCTTCCAGAGCAATCTCCGCTCCGCGAGCCCCGAGCGCGACACCGACATCCGCCTGAGCCAGTGCAGGGGCGTCGTTCACGCCGTCGCCAACGAGTACCAGCGAGCCGTGCGACTCGCGCAGTCGCCGCGCTTCGGTAACCTTGTCCTCGGGGGAGAGCGCCGCGGCGAAGCCATCCAGTTGCAGCGACTGCGAAACGCGCTCGGCCACGATAGCATGATCGCCGGTGAGCATCTCCACGCGGGACACGCCCTGCTCGCGAAGCCCCGCCAGGCATCGCGCGGACCCGTCGCGAACCGTATCTTCAAAGCCCAACAGCGCGACGCGGTCGTCGATCGCCACGGCCGAAACGGTTCGGCCCTGGCGGCGAAGCGATTCGACGCGTCGAATCAGGTCTTGTGCGGCCGGGCTCGTTGGTCGATCCGCACGCGACTCCTGCGATGTTGCGGCGCCCGCCATCCGCTCCATCACCCGCTCGGGACGCCCAATCCAGACGCGTTTCCCTTCGACCTTGCCCTCTGCACCTTCGCCGGGGATCGACGAATACTCCTCGACTATTGGCGCTTCGATACGCCGCTCGCGCATGGCGTCGGCCACGGCGACCGCCAACGGGTGCGTGCTTGTGGATTCGATTGCCCCGGCCAGGCGGAGCACATCACCTTCCGAAAGTCCATCATCGACTTCCACCGCGGCAAGGCGAATGCGTCCGGTGGTGAGCGTGCCGGTCTTGTCGAAGGCGAACATCCGCGAGCGAGCGACCGCTTCGAGAAAGGCGCCGCCCTTGATGAGCACGCCGCGCCGCGCGGCCGCCGCCGTCGCGGCCAGATAGGCCACCGGCGTGGCGATGATCAGCGCGCACGGACTGGCGACGATGAGCAGGGCGATGCCCCGCCGCACGGCCTCGTTGCCCTCGAGCTGAAAGATGAATCGACCCGCCAGCCCCACCACGACCGCGGTGACGATCACCGCCATGGAGTATGTGGGTCCGATGCGATCGATGAGCCGCTGCGCCGTGGCGGGCTGGTGACGCGCTTCTGTCACCAGTTGCACCACCCGTGAGAGGGTCGAATCGGCGGCGAGCTTGACCGTGCGGACTTCCAGCCGCCCGTCGAGATTTTGCGTGCCGGCGAAGACCTGATCGCCCGGCCCGCAGTCTCGGGGAACGGACTCGCCCGTGATTGCCGCTTCGTTCACCGACGACGCTCCGGCAACGACTTCGCCGTCCACGGGGACTTTCTCGCCGGGACGGACCAGCACGCGATCCCCCACGCTCACCTGGCGGAGCGGTACGCGCCGCGGTCCCGATGCTTCCAGGACGGTCGCGAATCGCGGGGCCAGATCTCGCAGGGAGACGATCGCCCGCTGCGTTCTCCGAAGCGCAAAGCTCTCCAACCCGCCGGAGAGTGCGAAAAGGAAGAGCAGCAACGCGCCCTCAAAGGGGCTCCCGATGTAGGCCGCAAGGCACGCTCCCAGGAGCATGAGCGCATCGATGTCGATGGTAAGTTGCTTGAGCTTATCCCAGACTTCCGCCAGCGCGGGGACGCCGGCGATGGCAAACGCCAGCAGAACGAACAGCACGCGGAGGGATTCCGGCCCGCCCGCCAGGCTCACGATCCACGCTGTGGCCAGGCTCAGACCCGCGCCGACCGCGATGATCAGTTCCAGATTGTTCTCGATCCGTTGTGCGAACGGCGTGTAGAAAACATTGACGGCCGCGCCATCGGCATCGAGTACCGGCTCGTCCGAGAGAATGGGGTTGAAGACCTCCCGCGAGGCTTCGAACGTCGGATGGCGTCGCATGGTTGTCGCACGATCACCCATTGCCCGCGACTCCCGCAATTTCCGCGAACCAGCTCGTCAGCAAGTAGACGATTCCGCCGCTGACACCCGAGAGCAGAATGCTCGCCGCGGCGAACTCGACCACGCCGCGCCGCGTCGCCCACGCGGAAAGCACGGCGAGAACCAGCAGCAGGGCCAACCCGCCGATCGGCATCCACCATTGCGAATCATGCTCGGTGAGCCAGACCAGGGGGAGCGACAGCAGCAGCCCGGCCGCGAGCGTCGAGCCGAAGTTCATCGCCCCGACAATCAGCGGATGCTGGATGTGGTGCATGGAGAGACCGAGCTCTTCCTCCATCATCACTTTGAGGAGGCGGTCGTCGTCGGCCGAGAGCGTCTCCACGACCTGACTAAGCAGTGGCTCGCGAAAACCCTTTGCGGCGTACAGGGCGCGAACCTCGTCGACCTCGTGGTCGAAGCGCTCGCGGATTTCGCGACGCTCCCGCTCCAGCTCGGATACGAAGTACTGCACGCGAAGGTAGGTCGATCGCGCCAGCGAAACGGCCGTCACCAGGGCGATCCCGAACGAGAGCGCCACCAGAATCCAGGGGGCCAGCACGGCGTGCCCGAATCCCAGCAGCGCCACCCACACGAGCCATAGCAGGATGACCGCGTCGCGTGCGCTGACCAGTACGCGTCGCCAGTCATCGCTCTCGGAGAGATTGGCCTCGCCACCGAGCACCTCCCGCGCCTTCCGCCGCGCCTCGACGATGTGATCGGCGGCATCGCTCACGGCACCTGCCGTTCCGGCCTCCCCACCCGCCGCAGCAGGATCGGAATCGGGTCTGGTGGATTGGTCGGTGAGATGGAAATCGGGTGCGTTCACGAACGATCTATCGTCCAACGCGGGCCGCGAACTGCGGCTTTCGTCCTCGGCCGCGTCAGATCATGATCATGGAGAGCAGCCACAACGCAAGCCCAATCGCGAACATGCCCGCGACGATGGTGATCCACAGAACGCCCGCCGCGGCCGGGACCTCCCGCAGATCCTCGCAGCGCGTCGTCTTGTAGACGATCGCGATGCTCAGGCAGAGCGGAAAGAGCAGGAGCAGGCGATACCCGCGAAGCTCGATGCCCGTTGTGAATAATGCGGCAAGCACGTGAATCACGGACCTCGTGCTCCCATCGTCGAGGCGCCGGCTGCCGCGCGGCGCTGTGCCGCCGCGGGATCAGCCCGGGCGATTGCATCGAGAATCACCAGAAGGTTGAGCAGCCCGGCTATACCGGTGTAGTGCACGCCGACGTCGATGGACATCCAGTGCCCGAAGTACGCGGAAAGATCGCGCGGGCGATGATGCACGTCGAACATGCCCGAGCGCTCCGCCCGACGCAGGATGAGGTCATGCAGCCCCAACGCGCCCAAGGCGTGCCCGCCGCTCATGATCTGGGCCACGAACCACAGGCGCCGCGCCTGCGGATCAACCGTCGAGGCCGCGCCCCCCACCGCCACTCCCGTCCAAAAGGTCGCGGCGATGGCAATCATCAAGATCAACCCGCGTTTGCGCTCCCCGATGTACAGGTGTCCCAGGCCGGGAAGCGCCCAGCTCAGGATCCCGGCCAATGGGGCTCGCAGCAGGTCCGACGGAGGCGGTGACGGCAAAACGAGACTCCAGGGGATGGGTCAGGACAATCCGCAAGAACCATGCGGATCGCAACAGTGGCAGCATCCGCCGCCCATCGGGGCGTGCGACGACGGCTTCGGCGAAGCCTCGCGTGCCGAGAACACGCTCAAGCGACGCTCGACGCGCGATTTGCCACACTTGGGGCATTTGACGGAATCGCCCCCTGACGCGGAGCGTACCAGCTCCTCGAAAAGGTGATGGCAGGACGGACAGCGGTACTCGTAAATCGGCATGTGTCAGCCTCGGAGAAACTGGCTAAACTCGGCTCGATCCCGTTCGGCGACCCGGGTGCGGACCCCTCGCGCCGCCGGCGCAAGTATAGGAGTGCCCGCTCCAACCCGCAACGCGGAGCGGTTGGCCGGGGCAGAACATCGACAGAGAACGACAAGTGGACGGACTGATCAACCTGAACAAACCCGCCGGCATCAGCTCCGCCAAGGCCCTGTATCGGGTCCGATCCATCACCGGACAGCGGCGCAGCGGACACGGAGGAACGCTCGATCCGGCGGCCTCGGGCGTGCTCCTGCTGTGCATGGGACGGGCCACGCGACTGGTCGAGCTCATCATGGACCAACCCAAGGTATACCGGTCCACGGCCCGACTCGACGTCACCAGCGAGAGCTTCGACGCGGATCGACCGTTGATACCCGTTGATGTGCCAGGCATCCCGGCCGAAGCGGACGTGCGCCGTGGACTGGGAACTTTCGAGGGGACGATTGAGCAGGTGCCGCCGGCGATCAGCGCCGTGAAAGTCGGAGGCGTCCCGGCCTACCGTCGCGCTCTCCGCGGGCAGAACGTCAAGTTACGCCCGCGAATGGCCCAAGTCCACTGGATCCAATTGCATCGTCTGGACTGGCCGGAGGTCGAATTCAGTATGGCCTGCGGGCGCGGCACATACGTACGTGCTTTGATTCGTGATCTCGGGGTGCAGTTGGGAACCGGCGGATGCCTGACCGGGCTCGTGCGCGAACGCATCGGACCGTTCACCCTGGACGATTCATGGTCGATCGAAGCCATCCGCGAATCGACTGGCCGATCCGACTACCTGATCCCATTCGAACAGGCGGAAGCACTACTTCGCGACGTGCCGCCCACGATCCCGCCGCGCCCTGATCGCTGACAGGCCCTGGGTGATGCAACGGAATGGCCATCCCCGGCGAAACAGGGCCGGTTTCACGATATTCTCTTCCGCTTGTCCTTCTTTGGGCCCGAGCCCTTCGGCCGCGTTCCTGCGGCGCCGGAAGAAATTGAAGGGGTTGTGCCGCGGGCGCCCCCGACCGCTGACGCCTGACAATCGCGGCACAACCCGCGTATTTGCACATGGTGATCGACAACCGTGAATCCCATGGAGCCCGTGTCCGGCAGCGAAAGGCGATCCAGCGACTTGTCGCGAATATCAGCTACTCTTCCACATTGGAGGCAGACCAGGTGATGGTGCTGGTCCATGTTGGCGTCGAACCGCGCCCCGCCCCCGGGATGGCATGCCCGTGTGACGACGCCGAGTTGCACGAGCGCCTCCAGAACCCGATACACCGTCGCCCGTGACACGCCGGCAAGCCTCGGGGCGACGTCGCGGTAGACTTCCTCGGCAGTGGGATGGTCATCCCGGCGCAGCACGGCCTCGTAGATGACCCGGCGCTGCGCCGTGAGGCGGATTCCCTGCTCCCGGCAGGACCGCTCGAAAGACTCGAGGCATTGATCAATCGTCCTCGCCCGCGTCATAGATGGTAATAATTACTATCTGAATATTGAAGTCAAGAGGCAAAATGGTCGCAGGGGCGGCGCGCCATTCACAGCGTGGCGCTCGCCGTACTCAACGAAAACGGGCAGGCGTTTTCCGCCTGCCCGTTGTGGAGACTGGATGGGAACCAGGACCCTACGGCGATTCCGGCGCGATGTCGGCCGTGATCGCCAGGTAGTCGGCGAAGTCCGAACTGCTGTTGCTGATGGAGATCAGCTCCGCGTCGATGGAGAATGTCGCGTGCCCGCCGAAGGACAGGCCCTCGGTGGCGAGCTCCGGCGTGTTCTCCCGCAGCTTGTCCGCCAGGAAGTCCATGAGCGGCAGTTCAAACGTACCCGAAACCAGGTCGTCCGGCTCGGTCGTGGCGCCGCCGCAGATCACGCCCGTGCTCAGATCGTAGGAAAGCGAGTCGAACACGATCAGAATGCTCGGAATGGTCTTGCCGTCCGGCTTCATGAACGAGCCGCGCTCCAGCGACATCCGCGCGTCCACGTTCAAACACGATCGCCACAGGGCGCATTCCGTGACCGTCGACGGATCAAGACCCAGACACGCCGGGACCGTATCCGGCGATCCGTTCAGCGTCATCGTGTCCGCGTCGCGGTCGGCAATCAGCGCAAATGAGATCTGATCGTACCGGAACAGGCACTCGACGCGATTGGGCGTCGCCGGGTCGTCGTCGATGAAGATCTTCGGCGGGTTGAGCAGCCGCGCGATGATGTGCACGGCCGTGCCCGGAATCAGCAGACGCTGGCGGTACTTCTCCTGCTCGTCCTTGCACGCCGTACGCTTGCCGGCGTCGAGAATCGGTGCCGGGTATTCCGTATCGCAGATCCCGTCGACTTCCACGTTGGTCCGGCCGATGCAGCGCGCCCGCCGGAACAACGGGAAGGTGTCCGGCAGCGTGTCGCAATCTTCCGTCAGGAAGCTCTGGATCACCTTACGATCGACGAATTCCGTCTTGAGCTGTCCCGTCTTCACCAGCGTCGCGAGCAACTGGTTGAACACGTCGTCGGAGACACCCACGGTGATGCCCTTGGCCGGCAAACCGCTCGTGTCGGTGATCGGCGGGATGGGCAGCGGCGCCGGCGTCAGCGGCGTGCCGGGGAAATTCGCCGCGGCCGGATCGAGAATGGTGGGAATGAACTTCGCCTTCACCGATGCAGCGATACCCTCCATGTCAATCTGTACGTCATCCAGCGCGAAATCCAGGACTATGTTTTTGTCAGGCAGCTCCTCGTCGTTGTCGAAGCGGAACTCGTTGAAGTCGCCGAAGTTGCCGTCGAGCTCCTTGATCTGCTCCGCGACGTCAATCTCCTTGAAGAAGTCGTTGGGGATAATCGCGTCGATGAAGAGCTCCACCAGGTTGATGATCCCCAGCGTGAGAATGCTGAAGATCGTGAACCCGCAACTCGCGCTGTTGTTGTCATTGAGCTTCAGCTCGAACTGCGTCAGGCCCGGATCGAACGTCACCGTCACCGGGGCATCGTTCTTCACGGCGTCCTCGGTCACGACGAACGAAACCTTGGTCGCCTCCTGACGCATGCGCACCTTCATGTCGATCTTGCGGGCGCAGGTGCAGAAGAAACCGCAACCGGTCGAGCCGCAGCACTTGCCCTTGAGGGTCATCTCGAAGAAGTACTGCGGTAGGGTGATGTCCACCGTGATCTGATCCTGCTGCGGCGTGACGGACACCTGGAAGTCATTCTCGTTGATGTCCACCTGCGTGATGGTCAGGTCCAGCGTCGGATCGCAGCAGCCGATGTTCTCCACCTTCTGCTTCTTCGTATAACCATTGAGCTGCGTCTCCAGCTTGTCCTTGATGAACTCCCGGGCCACGATGGTGAAGCTCTCGAAGAAGTCATCCAACCCCTGCTTGGAAATGCCGATGGTGAAGGCGTTGTTGACGATGACGTCGTCCGCCAGCGGACCCCGACCCCGGCTGCCCAGGTTGACAGCCTCGATGACCGGACCGACGGCGAACTCCCGCTGCTCGAACGTGGACACGTAGTCCTCGTCTATCGCTTGGACCACGAGCAGGTTGCTGCCCTGGACAAACGAGCCGACCTGCGGGTTACCGTTCAGCAAGGCCCGATAGTCCGTCTGCGGCAGGTTGACGTTGAACGCAAACTCGTACTTCCCGCCCCCCAGCTCCGGATCACCCGGCGTAACCACCGTTCCCGGCAGCGGATCGATGAAGAACCCGTTCACGTATACCTCGGCGATCGGCTTGCCGTGGCAGACCTCGCCGGTCACGTTCGTCGGGCCGCCCGCCGTGACTTCACCCTCCAGCGGGGTGAAGATATCAAGCTGAAGTCCCGCGGCCGATCCCTTGTCCGTCAGATCGTCCATGTGGCACCACGGCGCCGGAGGCTCCTGGATCGAGCCCGGCAGCAGATCCCCGGTGACACGGACAATGTGATTGCCGCAGCCCAATCCGCTGAGGTTCATGCGGACCGTATTCGATGCCGGCGAACCCGGCGGCGCGACATCCACGAACAGCTCGGAAACAAGGACCGGTGTCCCGTTGATGTTGACGTTGCCATTGTACGGCCCGCCCGGCAGGTCGTTGGCCGGATCAAGCCCGATCCCCGTGATCACATCCACCCCGTTGACGAGCACTCTGAGCGTCGACGGATCGACCAGCGGAATCGCCGCCAGAACCGGGATGATGTCTCCCGCCGATTCGGCGATCGTCTGACCCGCCGGCTGAATGACATCGAGGTAGGGCGTGATCGAGCAATAGGCCACGGCCTCTGTCCGCGGATCGCGCACGTGCACGCGCAGCAATGGGACCGGTGCAAACACCTGGTGAACCCCGCCCACGGTCTTCGCGGTAATGCAGTCACCGCTGTACGTGAACGCCCCGAGATTGGCCACGTCGCCGTTCTCGACAGGCAGCGTTGCCACAACATTGTCGTCCGCGTCGATCGCCAGCAGCTCTGCGGTGATTTCCGACTCTGGGGCCGCGCCCGTCACCGTCCAGTTGAGCGTGTACCAGCCGGTGCAGTCGCGACAGATGCTCGCCCCCAGCGAGCAGGTCACGCGCACGTCGGCGGCCGCACAGCTTGCGTCGTTGCCGTCGATCGCGCCGTCGCAGTCATTGTCGATGCCGTCTGCACACGTCGGGCCGACCGGGCCTTCCGGCGAGCCCAGCTTGGCCGATGCGTTGCAGAACGTCCCCGTCCCGTCGATCTTGCAGACGAATGTGCCCGGCGACTGGCACGCGCCCACACCCGCGGTGCAGGGCATGCCCTTGTTCGGGAACGTCTCATCAATCTGGCCGTTGTTGTTGTTGTCGAGGCCGTCGCACTTCTCCGCCGTGATGCAGTCGGGATCATTGAGGTCGGTCAGGCCGTCGCAGTCGTTGTCGATCCCATCGCTGCACTTGGGTCCGCCCGGGTCCTGCTCCGATATCGGCGCCCCCGGACTGACGTGGCACACCGTCGAGAGCCCGTTCGCCGCGCAGATGAAGAAGCCGTTTCGGGCACAGAGCCCCACGCCCGCCGTGCACGGCTGCTGGAGATTGGGGAACGTCTCGTCAATCTCGCCGTTGTTGTTGTTGTCGAAACCGTCACAGAACTCCTGCGTCTGGCAAACCGGCTGCTCGTGGTCGATCAGGCCGTCGCAGTCGTTGTCCAGGAGATCGAAGCAGGTCGGCGAGGTCGCCGGTCCCTCGGTCTGAGGCGCGCCCGGCGTCGCGTTGCAGATCGCCGACAGACCATTCCCGGCGCAGACCACCGTTCCCTCGGCCCGGCAGATGCCCTCGCCCAGCACGCATTCCGCCCCGAGCGGAAGATTGACCAATTGGCCGAAGGTGGGCGAGCCGTCGCGGATGTCCAACCCGTTGAAGGTGAATCCTTCGTCGATACCGCCGGCGCAGTTGTCGTCCACGCCGTTGCAGCGCTCGGTGGCGCCCGGAAAGATGTTCGGGTTGTTGTTGTTGCAGTCCGTGGCCGACCCGTTGGGGCATTGGCTGTTGCCGGGCGACCCGTACCCGTCGCCGTCGGTATCGTTGCACTGCGCCCGTGCCTCGACCCCCACACCGAGCGATAACAGTACGCCCAGAAGGAAGAGCGTCCTCCCAAGGCCTGACGGCGAGAATCCCCGACGGGACTCACTGCGGGCCGCCGACCGAAACGCTTGCGTATTCATCTCTATCCCCTGCCAGATGATGCCGGCGATACCCGCCGGATTGCTCGACTACCAGATCTCGCTCGACCAACGCGTCACATACTTCACGACTGCCGGCTCAGTTCGCCGCAGTCCGACCCGCTCCCCGGTCGCCGGTTCGCCGCTCCGTCGGTTTGCCGTCGGTATTCGGGGCGTCGACCCGCTCCGGAGGGATGGAGGGCTCAACATCGTAGAGCAATGCCCCTTCCTCGCAGCCCAGCCCGGCCAACTCCACGCCCGCCTCTTCCCGCGTTTTCGGCGAGAAGTGAATCAACTGCGAAACGAGGCCCAGCAACGGCGCCGGCAGCGAGACCGTCGCGCATTCGGTGCTCCCCAAAGAGTCGAGATGCGCCTTGCCCCTGTCCGTCTGAAGATTCTGCAACAGGAAGTGATTCGGAAAGCCGTAATGCCCCAGCCGCTCCGATTCCCAGCAGGTCAGCGGCCGGACGATACCCGTCAGCTTGACCTCATTCATGTTCCATACCGTGATGCGGACCTTGGTGAAGAGCCGGTCGAATCCCACGTTGCGGAAATCCACCATCATCGGCTGAAGCGTTAGCTCGACGTCATTGACCGAGGCCATCCGGTTGGCGCTGCGCAGTGTCGATCCGACCGCGGGGAAATTCATCAGCAGCGTGCCCGGCGCCAGATCAAACTCGCCGCCGTTGAAAAGGAGAATGCCGGGATTGCCGTCCGTTTCCTGCCCGCGTCGCGAGGTTCGCGCCTGGAAAGACCACGGCGTGTATTCCCACGCCGATCCGTCCATGTAGTCCACCAGCGTTGCTTTTCCCGAGAGATGATTCCAGTTGATCTCGGCGCCCTCGGAATCAACCGCCCAGAGGACGATGAATCCCCGCACCACCCATCGACCGGGATGATACGGATCGGGGCGCCCCGGCGGATTGCCCGCGTCGAGCTGGCCGAATGGCGCCGTTCCCTTGGGGTGCCCTGTCGCCAGAGACCAGTAGGCCGGCTCGTCCCCCGTCAGGAGGATCAGATTATCGAGCCAGTTCCAGCCTTCGTGCGGCCGGTTGTCCGATCCCTGCTCGAGCGGCTCGTCCCCGTTCACGTAATACATCTGTACGTGAACGTCTTCCGGGAAATCGTTGGTCAGTTCAATGAACGTATCCTGGACGATGTTCCCCGCAGCATCCCACCCCACCGATACGCGCGAGAACCACAGCACGCTGCCTTTCTCGTTGGCCGTACCCCGTACCGATAAATAGGCCTGCCCATTGGCGCTCGATGCGGCCGCCGCTATCAGCGCAACCGTGAGCGCACTCACGGCATTCCTGCTCGTGTTCATCATTCAATCCCCTGCCGAACGATGGCCGATAAATTTCAGCTAGAATGTCATTATCGGTCTTGTCAAAGAAATGTCAAGGTCGAAAGCCTTGCATAAAGCTCAGCTTAGAAAAAACGCCACGACTGGAATTCAGTCGCTTGCGACATCCAAAGGTGACCACTACGTTGTCCCGCTCTCTTGATCTTCAGTGAGCGCCTCGTGGATTTACTCCGTATCCGCAGCCTGCCGTTCATGGCCCGTTACAACTTCTGGGCCGAGTTCCGCCACATGTTCATCTGGGCGGTTCTGGCCGGGCTCATCGAAGGCCAATTTGCTTCCGTTGTCGTTTCCAAGACCTTCCAAGGAAACGACCTGCTGATCGCCATCGCCACTGCCACGCCGTTTGCCGCCCAGATGTTCGGCCTGCCATGGGGAATGCTCTGCGTAGGGAGGCGCAAAGTACGACTGGCCACCTGGTTCGCCTCCGGCGTGGTGCTTTGCAGCGGGCTCGTCTTCGTCATCCCCACCACCCTGTGGGGCGCGCTGTGGTTCATCGCCGAAATCGCCGCGGCGCAAGTGCTGCTCGCCGGTGTGGTCACCGTCCGCTCGGCCTTCTGGCGCTCCAATTACCCGCGCACCATTCGCGGAACAGTCATCGCCCGACTCCAGGCCGCCCGGTTTCTCATCAGCGCCGCCACCACCCTCTCCGCCGCGGCACTGAGCGAACTCGATCCGCAGGCCTTCCGTTACGTTTACCCGTCCGCCGCCCTTTGCGGCATCGTCGGCATCCTCATGATGCAGCGGATCCACGTCCGCCGTGAGCGCGCCGAACTCCAGCGGCGAACCCGCACCGCCGAGGAACCTTATCTTCGCCGCGAAATGGTCGAGCCGTTCAGCCTCACGGCACTCATGTCGCCCGGACACGTTCTCAGCGCGATGTTCCGCGTCCTCCGCGCCGACCACCGTTTTGCAACATACACCCTCGCCCAGTTCCTCGTGGGCACGGCCAACCTCATGACGATTCCGGTCGCCGTCGTCATCGTTACCCGCGAACTGCCCCTGGGTGACCGCGGCGATTTCTGGGTGAGCACCGCGCTCATCGTGACCGTCGCCCGGCTCTCCATGTTCGGCAGCATGGCCCGCTGGGGACGGCTCTTCGATCGGACCGGCGTAGGCCGATTCCGCGTTGTGAATGTCATCTGCTGGACGATTTCATTGGTCTTTGGCCTCATCGGATCCATCCTGGTCGTGGACAACCCCATGCCGGGACCGGCGCTTTTCGTCGCCGCCGTCGCGTGCTTTTTCGCGCGAGCCATTCTCGCCGGATTCGGGCAGGGCGGCGGTGCACTGGCCTGGAACGTCGGCCACCTCGATTACGCCAAAGCCGAGGACGCCGAGATCTACATGGGTATCCATGTCACCCTGACCGGTGTGCGCGGCCTGCTCGCTCCGCTTGTCGGCATGCTCCTTTGGAAGGAACTGGGCTTTCCCGTTTGGGTGGTATGGGGCATCAGCATCGTTTGCGGACTGGCGAGCCTAATGATCTTCTACGGACTCTCCCGCATCGAAGACCGCGATCCGGATGCGCCCTGGAAGCGGACCTGAGCCTGCTCAACCCGGAGTTCTTTCATCGCGTGAAATACACTGCCCTCGAAGGAAGACCGCAAGCGGCTCCCCGGCGCCGACGTCCAGAATCGAAGTCCATGCGCAGGCCCCCTGCGCCAGCGGCAACACCACCAAGTCCGCACGCATGCCGGGCGAAAGGAATCCGGTCTTGCCATCCAGGCCCAGCGCGGCCGAGCCCATTCGCGTTCCCATGCTCAGCAACGTCTCCGCGATAACGTCAGGATGATGTTGATGCAGGAAGCGCACCTCTTCCAGCACGGAGAGGGTGGGATTCGAGGCGAGACTGTCGGTGCCAACGGCGACGGTAATCCCCGCAGCCATCATTTCCCGAAAGCGATGCGGCTCATGCTCGAAAGCGGCGTGTGTGCGTGGGCAATACGCAACGCTCGCGCTGCTTGCGGCGATCCGGGCGATGTCCTCGTCTGAAACGTAGTTGGCGTGAGCGAGGATCGTTCGCCGGCCGAGCAACCCGCAGCGCTCCACCAGCTCCACGGGCGAACATCCTGACGCGGGAATCTTCTCGTCCCACAAGTGAAGCTCTCGGAGGTAGTCCGCAAACGGCCCGGCGGCATTTCGCGTAAATTCCTCCTCAAACGGCGTCTCCGCAACGTGAACACAGACGGGAAGTCGATCTCGTCTGGCGATATCGGCGCACGCCCGCATCGCATCCGGCTCCACGGTGTACGGCGCATGGGGAGAAATACCTGCGACAACCTCTGATCTCGCCACGCCCGGTATCGACGCAGCGGCCAGTCGCTCCGGCAGCAATCCGCGCCGCTTTCCGACGGCCGTGATTTCGCCGAAGGAAACTCCCGCCAAGCTGTGTTCCGCCAGCACCGGCCGGGTGACGGTTGGATGTCGCGTGATGTCCCCCAGCGCCGTGACGCCCGCGCCCAGGGATCGGGCGATTCCTTCCGCCACCGACTTCCGGATCGCATCGTCATCAATCGGCGACGCAATGGTCACGCGGTAGATTCGACGCAGCCAATCGATAAAGTCCGGAGCAGGCCGAACACGGCCGGCCAGATGCGTCAACTCGAGGTGGGTATGAGCGTTGACCAGGCCCGGCAGGATCACCGCCTCGCCGAAATCTTCTTCGGCTCCCGAACACGTCGCTCCGCGGTTTCCGACGCCAGTAATCCGCCCCCCGGAAATCGTAACCGCGCCGCCCTCAATCACCGGCCCGTCACCGGTCCATAGAAATCGGGCCCGAAGCGTCACGGACTCGTTAGCGTCAGCCGGACTCTTCACGTTGGGAACTCAGCGCGACCGGTCCGCTTTTGTACGAAAGGCAACCGACGCTCCTCGCCCACGAGAACCATCGCCCGGCTACTCCGCGACACGATGAAACTCCACGACGGAACCGTCCTCGGCGAATCCGGCCCGCCCGAGCATGGTTCGCAGTGCCTCGTCCTCCACCGGCACCTGCGCCAGGATCGTGCGCATGGCCAGGCGCCGGGCAAGTCCGAGTGCTTGTGACAACAAAGCGTCTTCCAGGCTCAGTCCGCGGTACGCCGGAAGCACACAAACATCCATGACCCGGGCAATATCACCAACCTGGTACAGGGTCGCACGCGCCGCCGGATTCCCTTCCGCCAGCGCCACGAATGCATCAAACGAAGGATCATCCAGCCGCTCGGCGTAGGCGTCGGCCACCGCCTCTCGACCTTCGCCGCTCTGAATGAACGTCTCGCGATAGGCCTGCCGAACAGCCCGGGCATGAATGACACGAACCTGCGGCGGCGAAGGGGAAAGCTCGGCCCATTGTGTCAGGATCATGGCATCAAACCGCCGCGCCTCGAACCCACGCCCCGACAGCAGCGCTTCCAGCGGCTCAATCGCCTGCCCCTCCCCCGGTGACCACCGCTGACAGCGGAGCCCCTGTCGCGCGAACCAGCTCTCCGCCTGCTCCCAGGCCTTGGTCGCGTTGCTGGGATCATCGATGTAGACCTCCCGGAATTGGTTCGCTTCCGGCAGGCCCGCGAATCGCTCACTGTAGAACGCGATGCCGTGATCGAGGGTCTCCTTGTCGCAGATCTGCTGGGCAAACGCCTGCGTTGACCGCAACAGGGAGCTGACCGTCGTTCGAGTCATGATGCCGCACCCTGGTTCGACAGGATCGAAGGAACCTGAAGGTGGTGGTCCGTTTGGAGCTGATACTGGTGTCCGGCCGCGAGCACGCGCTCTTCACCGAATGCCGGCCCCATGAGCTGCAGCCCGATGGGCAATCCCCCGCCGCTGAACCCGCAGGGAATCGAGAGCGAACAAATGCCCGTGAGATTCGCCGATATCGTGTACACGTCATTGAGATACATGGTGAGAGGATCCTGCGTCTTCTCTCCGATCGCGAACGCCGGCGTCGGCGCCACCGGCGAGGCAATCACGTCCACCTGCTCGAATGCCCGGGCAAAGCCCTCGCGGACGCACGTCCGCACCTTGAGCGCCTTCAGGTAATACTGATCGTAGTACCCGCTGGACAGCGCATACGTCCCCAGCATGATCCGCAGTTTCACCTCTTCGCCAAAGCCCTCGCCACGCGACGAGGCGTACACGTCGAATGAATCGCGCGGGTCGGCCGTCCGGTATCCGTAATGGACGCCGTCGTATCGCGCCAGGTTGCTCGAGGCCTCGGCCGTCACGATCAGGTAATATGCCGCAATCGCATGGCGCACGTCGGGCAGCGCGATGGACGAAACGACCGCACCCTCGCGCTCCATCAACTTCACGGCCGAAAGCACCGCACCGCCTACTTCTCGGTCGAGCCCCTCGCCGAACCACGCGTCGCAAATGCCGATTCGAAGCCCGCGAAGCGGACGATCCAGAGAAGCGGTGTAATCCGGAACCGGCACATTGACCGAAGTCGAATCCCGCGGGTCATGCCCGGCAATGACGTTCAACAATAGCGCGACGTCGGCCGCGCTGCGCGCGAGCGGACCGATCTGGTCCAGGCTGCTCCCGTAGGCGACCAGTCCGTAGCGTGAGACCCGGCCGTACGTGGGCTTGAGCCCCGTAATCCCGCAGAATGACGCCGGCTGACGGATCGAGCCGCCGGTGTCGCTGCCCAGCGCCGCCGGGACCATTCCCGTCGCGACCGCCGCCGCCGATCCACCGGACGAACCGCCGGGAACGCGCTTCACATCCCAGGGGTTGCACGTTGGCCCGAAGGCCCCGTACTCCGTACTGCTGCCCATGCCGAATTCATCGAGGTTCGTCTTCCCCAGGAGGATCGCCCCGGCGTCGGTTAATCGTCGCACGGCATCCGCGTCGTAGAGGGAATGGAAATGCTCCAGAATCTTCGACCCGCACGTCGTCGGCTTCGATGTCGCGCAGATGTTGTCCTTGATGGCCACCGGCACTCCCGCCAGCATCCCGGCGGAGTCCCCCCCCGCAATGGCCTCATCAATTCGCCGAGCTTGTGTCAGCGCCATGTCACTATTGACGGACAGGAACGCGTGCAGCACCCCGTCATGCGCCGCAATCTGATCCAGGCAGGCGCGCGTCACCTCCTCGGCCGATCGCTTGCGCGACCGTACCGCCCGGGCGATTTCCGCGGCTGATTCACACGCGCTCATGCACTCCCGCTCTCGCGATCGTTTGGTCGATGCCTCCAGCCCGCATCACCCGTCCGAATGATCCAGCACCTTGGGCACGCGGAAGAACCCGTCCTTGCGCTGCGGAGCGTTGGCTGTCGCCTGCTCGGGCGAGAGCGTCGCACCCTCCGCATCGTCGCGCATCACGTTGCCCAGCGACAGCGGATGCGCCGTGGGCTCAACGCCCTCCGTGTCGATTTCGTTGAGCAGCGCCACGTACTCGAGGATCCGCGACAACTGCTTCGCGTAGCGCGAAACCTCCTCGTCGGTGATCTTCAGCCGCGCCAGGTGGGCCACGTGCCGCACCGCTGCTTCGTCAAGCTGTCCGGACATGAAATCCAAACCTCTCCGCGCCTAGGGCGCCATCCTCCACGCCGCCGCGGCCAGCATGATCCAGCCCAGAATCATCGACAGTCCGCCAAGCGGCGTCACCGGCCCGAGCCACTTCCACCCCGCCAGCGTCAGCCCGTACAGGCTTCCCGAAAACAGCACAACGCCGACGACGAGCAACACGGCCGACGCCGTAGTCGCCCACGATGGAGCGCGCGTCATCATCCACGCCACCGCGAACAATCCCAGCGCGTGATACATCTGATACCGGACACCGACTTCGAACGTCGTAAGCTGCTCGGTGCTCAGCCGACCCTTCAATCCGTGCGCGCCGAACGCGCCGAGGGCGACGGCCGACCCGGCCAGCAATGACGCAAGAATGACACACACGCGCGGAGTCATATCACAACGAAGACCTTCTCGATCCGCCCGCCGATGGCCCGGAATCCCATCGGATGCCCATCGGCCAACAACCGACCCTGAACCCGCCGCGCAGGCTATCACGACTCGCTCGCAACGTCCACGCGGCCGAAGTCACCGGTATCAGACTCGGATCAACTCATATACGTAGGAGGAAACGAAGCACTCGCCGAGGAAGGGAATCGGCAGCAGCACACGCGTCGACCGGCCCGCCCGCGATCCGGAAAAGCCGTTGGTCCTGCATCGCGCGATGTGCAGACCGGCCGGCGCCAGCGACGACTCGAACCGCCCCCGCGTCAGCTTGTTGAGAAATGGATGAAACGTTGCCGTCCGCCGCCACTTGTTGGGCTTCTTCTCACCCGTTGACGGATCGATATCCCATCGTCGCGGAATAAACGACGGATGATCGTACACATCCGCGCAAACGCGAAAGAGCGTGCGCTCCGAGAAAAGAAGATGAACCCACGGAAGCGGAATCAGCGAGTCGAGATGGTGCCCGTACGGACCGCGCCACGGGGACCACCAGATCCACACCCGCCCGCCGGGCCGCAGTACACGACGCCACTCGTGAACCACCAGCGGCACGTCCTGCACATGCTCCAGAACATCGAAGCAGCAGATGAGATCAAACGCCGCATCCACGCAGGGAATGCGATCGGGTCGATCAGCATGAAGAAACGTCGCCCGCGATGAATCATGATCCGCTTTGGCCTTCCCGATCGCCTCGGCCGACAGATCCACGCCGACCACCCGCGCCGCACCCCACGACGCCAGCCGCCGGCTCAACTCGCCCGTCCCGCACCCGAAATCCAGGACGTCCTTCCCCTCAATCCCCCGGGGTTCAAAATGGTCGCGGACCTGCCGCTCCAACTCCTCCGCCCGCCATGCCCGGTAGCGCGAAGCGTCTGTCGTCCGTGCGACGTGATGCGCTCGCCTCGCTGCGGCCCGACGCAATGCCCGAATCGCCGCTGCAAACAACAGCGACTCCGCCACACCGCGACGGCGCGAGTGACCGTCGCACTCCGAGCGGGTCCGCCCGGATGCACGATCTGCGAGAATGGTCCCGGCGCTCGAATTCATGACACAACGGAAATTGCCGCCTCCTCGACAATATCGGCCCTTGGCGGACCCGGATGAAGCTCCGCCCTCCGCTCGGATGACCGTTCAGCGATCGAAACCCGACGGTCGATAACTCCAGCAAGTCGCGCTGCATGGGCCGCGCGCGCTGATCGCCCAAAGAACCGGGACACCGCGGATGATCATGGCCGGGACAACGCTGCCACAGCGATACCCACGTCGGCGCATGATTCCCGCGCTGCGCTCCGCGAGCATCCTGCTCCCGCTCGTCCTGGCCTCGATCTGCTACTGCTCCTTTCGTGCGGATCAGGCGCAAATCGCACAATACGCCCGCCGGACAACCTCCGGCATGCACGACCCCGCGAACAGGGTCCTGGCCTTGCTCTGGCGAATCCACACCGAGCTCCCCACGAGGCACAACACCGCGGGTTTCCTCTTGCCCTCGCTCGGTGCCACGTCCGCACAGGTTCTGCAATCCGGGGGCGACTGCGCCGACAAGTCCCGCCTGCTCGTCGCGTTGCTCCGCTCGCTCAACATCCCCGCCTCACCCGTCATGAGCTTCGACCCCCGCACCAACCGCCCGGCGCACACCTTCGTTGAAGCCCGCCCAACCGGAATGCAGGCGATGCTCGTCGATCCGACATATGCCCTGTCCTTTCCCCGTCCCGACGGCGGCTACTACGGCCTGCTCGACATCCGCCGCGATCCCGCCATCGTCGACAGGCAACTGGCCTCTTCCCGCGTGGAAGGTCCGGAGTATCGCGCCGTTTCCGACTACTACCTCCGCCCGGCCGCGCCCTACGAAAGCGGTTCCACTTTCAACTGGAATCGAGGCGCATTGCCCCGCGCCGCCCGCTCCGCTCTGTTTCCCCTTTTCGGCGAGCGCCTCTACACGTGGCCCCGCCCCATCTTCCTCGAAGAGCCCAAGCTCCTGATCGCGACGTGGCTGCTCGCAGCGACCTTTGTCGCAGCCGCCGTGAATGTCTTCATCACCCTGCGCGGAATGTGGTCGCGGGCCGAGTTCCGCCGATCGTCGGACTCGGTATCCAGTTCGAAAAGCGTGTCCGCGCTGACCCCGGAAGCTCTGCCGGAGGGTCTATAAGGCTACCCCCGGCGTTCCTCCGGGACCTTCACCAATTGTCCCCTGACGGCTTTGACCCCCGCCACGGCCGCGCTAATATCCGCGTATGGATCGGTAGCACGCATTCACCGCGGAGCCTGACATGGACCAGCAGCGCATCGAATCTGCCGTTCGCGAGATTCTCATCGGCGTGGGAGAGGATCCGGACCGCGAAGGGCTTCGTGACACCCCGGCGCGTGTTGCCCGAATGTACAATGAACTCTTCGCCGGCTTGACCCGGGATCCCGCCGAACATCTCAAGACCAGCTTCACCGAAAAGTACGACGAGCTCGTCGTGCTCCGCGACATCGCCTTCAACTCCATGTGCGAGCACCACCTCATGCCCTTCGAGGGCAAAGCCCATGTAGCCTATCTTCCCGACGGCCAGGTTATCGGGATTTCCAAGCTCGCTCGCGTGGTCGAGGACTTCGCCCTCCGCCCCCAGGTCCAGGAGCGCATGACCTCCCAGATTGCCGATCTCCTCGTATCCGCATTGCACGCCAGGGGCGTCGCCGTCGTCCTCGAGGCCACCCACACCTGCATGACCTGTCGCGGTGTGCGAAAGGCCGGCAGCGTCATGGTCACCTCCGCGATCCGGGGCGTCTGCCGCAGCGACGCACGCACCCGAAGCGAAGTGATGGCCTTGCTGCACAAGTAACCCGCCTCCCATGATCGCGCCAAACGTCCCTTCGGACTGAGCGCCCATGCGCGTTCTTTCCTGTGGAGGCGCACCCGTCGCGCCGCCACTCGAATGGCTTTCCGGAGGGAACCCATGCCGGAAACGAACGCGCAGTTCTTTCGCATCCTCTCGTTTGACGGCGGCGGCATTCGCGGAATCATCTCCGCCGTCTGGCTCGACGCCCTGGAATACGAGCTTGGCGGGCCGATCCGCGAGCACTGCGACCTGATCGCCGGAACCTCCACGGGCAGCATCCTCGCCTGCGCCGCGGCCCTTGGCATTCCCGCCGCGCAGATACGCGATCTCTACCGCCGCCGGGGGCGTGACGTATTCACGCCCCTCGCGCCGCGCCTCTGGAATCGCCTCCTTCGCACGCTTACCCAGGGCCTCAGTGCACCGAAGTACGACGATCGCGGCCTGCGCGAAGTGCTCGAAAGTACTTTCGGATCAAGGCGTCTGGCCGACCTCCCCCCGACGCCGCGGCTTCTGATCCCCGCCTACAACACACTCGCGCGACAGGCCGTCGTGATCAAAAGCAACAGCGCCGCATTCGCTTCGCTTCCTCTGTGGGAGGCGGCCAAGGCGTCCAGCTCCGCACCAACTTACTTCCCGGCGCACGTTGCGCGCCTTGGCGGGGCCGAAGTCCCCCTGATTGACGGCGGCGTCGTGGCCAACAATCCCGTCGTGTGCGCCATCGCCGAGGGTCTTCACGTTTGCAGCGATCGAGATGGCGGCATCGGCCTCGAACAGTTCGTCGTGGGATCATTCGGAACAGGACAGGCGACCCGCCCTATTCCGGCGAAGCAGGCCCGGGAGTGGGGTCCGTTGGAATGGGCCGTGCCCGTGCTCGACGTTCTCATGGACGGCGCTGCGGACGCCATGGACTACATCGCCCGTCAGCTCCTTCGCGAAGGCCGGTACGTTCGCCTTCAGACGGAACTGAACCATGCCTGCGACAGGATGGACGATGTCGAGAAGGGAAATATCGTGGCGCTCCTCCGCCTGGCCGAACGCTATCTGGACAACCAGGGCGGCACGGACAGGATCATGAAGCTCGCCGAACTTCTGCGCGGAGGTGCCCGGTAAATGCGAGAGCGGCGGTCAGATTCCCCCGACGGGTACGTTCCAGGGAGCCTTGTTCAGCGCACCGGGAGTGTTGGTGTTGGGATCACCGATCCAGCGATAAACCTGCGTAAGAACCTGCTGGCGGCCCGCATATCCGTACTGCGAGAGAGCGTCGGCGATATTCCCGCCTTCGCCGCCGCCGGCAAACCCTCTGAGAACATCCTCGGCCGTAACCATGCGCCGTTCCAGCGTCTCGATCTCCGTGAAGTCAAGTTCAGGCGAGTTGTAGCGCTGGGCGTCGCGGGCCAGGAACGTCGCCACGGCCCGTGCCACATTGGTTCTCTGATCGGCCCCCAGCGCCCCTTGAACATCCGTGCGGCGGAAGTACTCGAAGGCATCCGTTTCCGCACCGTCGACGTTGACGTTGTTGGCCTGCCGTCGCGTGAGTCGCGCCTCGAAAATCGCCAGGTACGCATCCGCCACGGCCGACGTCTGTGCCGCGGGCACCGCCAGAACGCGGTAGATCTCCCAGAGAACCACGTGATCGGTTTCCGAAACACCCGCTTCGCGCAGCGCCGCCACCATGCGGTCGAGCCGCTCCTTGTCCGTCACGATATCGCGCTGCAACTTCAGCAGGCCGGTGGCGCTGAGGTACCGCGCCGCGGCGTCGCTCGACTTCAAGCCGGCAATCAGTCCGGCAAACGCCTCGGTCTGGAGATTGCCCGCGAAGTCCGCCATCAGGCGCGCCAGCGTCCGGGCGACGGCCGGCGCGGTCGACGACCGGCCGAACCACTCCGACGCCACATCCCCGAATTGCGTGACCAACTGGGCCTTGAACGCAGACGTGTTCTGCGTGTTAGCGTACTCCTGAAGCACCCCCGTGCGGTACTCGTTGAACACGTCCGTCCAGGAAGCACCGCCGGCGATCTTGTCGGAAATCTCCTGGATCTTCGCCTCGCACCATTGGCGGACCTGCCGCTGGTCGGGCAACGTCAGCGTCGCCAGACGGCGAATCGTATCCATCTGCTGCTTCGTCGGCGCCTGGGCCTGCACGCGGTGCGTGCCGAGCAGGACAAAGACCATCGCACAACAGGTCGCAGCTCTTCGGATTCGGGGGCGCATGCGGCATCTCCAGCGGGACGAAAACGGCCGAACCCCCGCCGTCGGCGCAAGTGCAACGGCACGGGCAGCCGGGGTTTCCTGAACAGCCCGGCACGCCGCGTTGCGGAAACGTGCGCGCCGGAGAAGGGAAGGCTAACGGCTGGTTTTCAACGCTGTCAAGGCCGGAATCAATCGACCGGCCTCGGGAGCCTATTGCCGCGGGAGCACACCCGCGCAACGGATGGTAATCGTCGATTCGCCCGTGGCGTCGGTCACGGTCAGATCAGCGTCCGCCGAAGCCGCCACGGATCCCAGTTGCTGACGATACGTCTCCACCAGTTCGCCATCGACCGTAATGCCCGGCAGGGTCGGACGTGGCTCGTAACGGATGACCACTCGCCCGATCTCCACGCGGACGTCCGCAACCTCGAAGGCCAGCTCGGCATTGGGAATCTCGCGGGTCACCTCGGCCCCGCCCGTGATCGGCTCGTCATTGATCGCCAGCGATCCGTCCGAGCCGGCGGTCAGCGTGGTCGAGGCCGTGAAGTCTTCCGTTGCTTCCTGCCCGTCAGGATCGATGACCTCGATAGTGCAGGCGAGATCGCCGTTGTAGGTCCCTTCCGCCAGCCCGTTCTGAAACAGATCGATGCAGCCGGGTACACCCAGCATGGCCGCGCCAATGGCCATCGTGGCAATCCAGCCCAGACCGCCAGCCGCGAGATGACTCCGCCTTCCACCCGCGCGCACCGATCCCGATCCGACCATGGCCGTCTCACTTTTGCGAAACATTGTTCTTTTCCCTGTAGGAATCCGCAGCCGTTACGTCGGGCTGCGATGCCATGCTTCGCGGCCGGAGGACGGCAGGTCAAGTGCTTCAGAACCGGACGGAGTCCGCCTGCTTACCACCAGCAATCCCAGAAGCAGTCGTCGTAGTAATAGTCTTCGTAGTAGACATAGCCGTCGTAGTAGTAGTCGTCACCGCCCCGATCTCGGAAGAAAGTGAAACCGTTGTACGGGTCGCAGGTCGCCGTCGTAACCATGGCGATGCCCCCCATGGCCATCACCGCGAGACGCTTGAGTGCTCCGGATTTCTTCATGGCTTTGCCTCCCTTGCCGGCGGTTTGCAAATGCCGGCCGAACCAACGCTTCCAATCGCCGATAGAACGCCGCACGGAATAATTGACAGATTGAAAATAAGTTGGTTAGACGAAAGCCGAAATGCTGTAAATCAAGGAATAAAAAGACTTTACGTCCAAAATGGCTGAGGCGGATCACTTCCCTTCCGCCCAGTTGTCGCCCCAGGCGGCATCGGCCAGCAGCGGTACGCGAAGGGGAACGGCCGACTCCATCAGCCCGCGGATCAACGCCGCATCCTGCTCCACACTGGCCCGGGGTGTCTCGAAGACAAGTTCATCATGTACCTGAAGCAGCATTTTCGCCCGCGATTCTCCGCCCCGCAAAGCGCGATCCACGTCGATCATGGCCTTCTTGATGAGGTCGGCCGCGGAACCCTGGACGACGGTGTTCACCGCCAGGCGCTCCCCGAGGGATACCTGCCCCCGGTTGCGGGAGTGCAACTCGGGAATGGGTCGCCGCCTGCCGAAGAGCGTCTCGGCGTAGCCCTTCGAGCGCGCCTCGTCAACGCAGTGATCGATGAACGAGCGGATGCCGGGATAGCGCTGAAAATAGCGGTTGATGAAATCGCGCGCTTCCGTCTGGGAGATACCCAGCCCGCGAGCCAAACCGAACGCGGTCTGGCCGTAGACGATGCCGAAGTTGACCGCCTTGGCCCGGGCCCGTTGCTCGGAGGTCACCGCCTCGGGCGTCACGCCGTTGACCTGGGCGGCCACCGCACGGTGGATATCCTGCCCCTGCTCGAACGCGGTAATCAGATTGCGGTCTTCGCAGAAATGGGCGAGCAGCCGGAGCTCGATCTGCGAGTAGTCAATCGTGAGGATCAACTGTTCGGGCGAACCCGCAATGAAGGCGCGGCGAATCTGCCGTCCCGTTTCCGTGCGGATGGGAATGTTCTGAAGGTTGGGGTCACTCGACGACAGCCGCCCCGTGATCGCGCCCGTCTGGTGGAATGACGTGTGGATGCGCCCCGTTCGCTTGGACACCATCTTCGGCAGCGTCTCGACATACGTGCTCCGCAGCTTCGCCAGTTCGCGGTATTCGAGGACAAGGCGAGGAATTGGATTGTCGGACGCGGCGGCCAGTGCCGTCAGCGTGTCCGCGTCGGTGCTGCGGCCGGTCTTCGTGCGCCGCTGGACCTTCAGTCCCTGGTCGTCGAAGAGCACCTCGGCGAGTTGTTTCGTGGAATCGACGTTGAACTCGCGCCCGGCCGCGCGATGAATGTCCCGCTGGAGCGCAAAGAGGCGGTCGCCCATGTCGCGGCTGAGTTCGGCGAGCAGCTTCGTGTCGAGGGCGATACCGTTGAACTCCATCGCGGTGAGCACATCGACCAGCGGCATTTCGACTTCATGGAACAGCTTTTCGACGTGGCTGCCGGCGATTTGCGGCTCGAAGACCTCCTTGAGCCGCCAGGTGAAATCCGCGTCCTCGGCCGCGTAGGTGCAGAGCCGCTGCGTGTCGATCATGTCCATGGTGAGCTGATCACGCCCTTTCCCGATCAGGTCGGTGATGGGGATCATCTCGTGCTGGAAATGGGCGCGAACCAGGCCGTCGAGAGAGAAGGAACGGCGCGACGGATCGAGCAGAAACGCGGCGATCATCGTATCGAAGGCGATGCCGGCAACATGAATGCCCAGGGCGCGGAGGACAAGCGCGTCAAACTTGATGTTCTGGCCGGACTTGCGGATTTGGGGATTCTCAAAGACAGGCTTGAGCACCGCAACGACCTCCGCCTCCGGCAGGACGCCGCCGCCGCCCGCGCGAACGGGCAGGAACCAGGCCTTTCCGGAGTGCCAGGCAAATGACAGTCCCACCAGCGCGGCATCGACCGGCTGCGTCGATGTCGTCTCCGTGTCGAAGGCGAACTCCCGCTGCGCGGCGAGCTCCCCGACGAACCGGGCGAAGCTCTCGGGCGTGTCCACGAGTACATAGTTGCCGGGCGGTGCGCCGGGCGCGGAAACCGTGGCGATCGTGGCCGCCGTCGTTCCGGCATCGGCACTCGTCGGCGACGGCAACGCGGGCTCCCCCGCAGGGTAGAGTGACGCGTTGGGATCCAGCGCGTCGAGCGCTTCCGTCAATCGACCGAAGGCGAGTTCGGCGAAGATCGGCCGTACGGCGGCGACCTGGATGCGGCTCGCGCGACACGCCTCCAGCTCGAAAGGGAACTGCACATCGCGGCGGAGTTCCACGAGCCGGCGCGTCTTTTCGAGGTTCGGACCGAACGCGCGGACCCGTTCGCTCTGCTTGGGCGTGAGTTCGTCGGCGTGCTCGACAACGGCCCGCGCGGAACCGTACCGCTGCACGAGCTTTGCGGCGGTCTTGACGCCGACTCCATCGACCCCGGGGATGTTGTCCACGGTGTCACCGGCAAGGCACTGAACCTCCACGGCCAGCTGCGGTGGGTAACCCTTGGACGCAAGTAGACCGGCCGCATCAATGGTCGTGTCGGCGTTGGCGTCGTACAGGCGAACGCGATCGGAGAGCAGTTGCTCCAGGTCCTTGTCCTTGCTCACGATGTAGACGTCGAGATCGCGCCCGCGGGTCTGCTCGCAGATGGTGGCGATGAGATCGTCGGCTTCGAAGCCGGGCAGTGTATAAAGAGGAATGTCCAGGGCGCGAACGATGGAGACGATGCGGTCCGCCTGCACCGGCAGGGCCTCCGGCGGCGGCTCCCGGTTGGCCTTGTACTCGGGATAGATGTCGCGGCGAAAGACCGTCTCGTCACTCACATCCATGACCATGCAGAGATAATCAGGCCGCTTGTTTCGAAGAATGTTGAACAGCATCTGGCAGAACACGAACGTGGCCCGCGTGGGTTCGCCGGCGGGGCTGGTCAGTTCGCGAAAGGGGGCGTAGAAGGCGCGGTAAATCTGGGCGTGGCCGTCAATGATGTAAAGTGATTGCGCCATCGAAGATGCCCATCTCTTGCGCGCCGCATTACAGCGTGGTGACGGTAGGATTGCACTGGTGACATGTCAAGGCGGTCAAGCATCTGCAGTTACGCCGTATTCAATCATGCCGGCCATTCCGTGTGGGCGGCGAGAGCAGGAGACACCACACGAATCGTCAATGCTGAGATGCTGATGAATTGAAGCGGGTTTGATTCCGAAGCGCCGTTTGTTGGACAAGCAACGGCCTGTGCGTTAGGCTCCGTTAACACGAAATGGATTTCCAGAAGGCAGTTCTTCGAGGAATTATGGCCACGACCCAAAAGAAAAAATCAGCCAAGACAACGAAAGAAATCCGGGACAATCATCGGTCCGCTCGCGAGGCCGGAGCGCCGAGTGCGATCCCGCCGATTCCATTCCCGCCCAACGGACAACAGCGTGTGGTCATTTCGGGCGTCACACCGGAGATCGACGCCGGGCGGTTCCCCATCAAGCGCGTCGTGGGCGAGGAGGTCGCCGTCGAGGCGGACGCATTCGCGGACGGACACGACCAGATTTCGTGCTGGCTCCTGGTTCGCGGCCCATCGGAGTCGCAGTGGCACGAATATCCCATGAACGCGCTGGGCAACGACCGCTGGCGCGGCGCGTTCCGCGTGACCGCGATGGGGACGTATCATTATTGCATCACCGCGGGCATCGACGCATTCCGCACCTGGCGCAACGACCTGATCAAGCGAATCGAGGCGAAGCAGGATATCTCCGTGGATCTCCTGATCGGCGCCAACCATGTCGAGAGCGCGGCCGGGCGCGCTTCCGGCGAAGACGCAGCCCGTCTGAAAATCCTGGCGGAGGCCATGCGAAACGGGTCCGACCCGGCCGTGAAGGTGGAGATCGCCCTGAGTGAGGAACTCTCCACGCTCGCCCACCAGTACCCTGACCGCGAGCACGGCACCACCTACCCGCGTGAATTGCGGGTCCACGTGGACCGCCCCAAGGCGCGGTTCTCGGCCTGGTACGAGATGTTTCCGCGCTCCGCTTCGCCGCAGCCGGGTCGACACGGCACACTGCGCGATTGCGAAGCGCGACTGGACTACATCGCCTACATGGGATTCGACGTACTCTATCTCCCGCCCATTCACCCCATCGGCCGCAAGTTCCGCAAGGGCCCCAACAACGACCCGCAGGGTGGAGAGGACGCCGTGGGTAGTCCATGGGGAATCGGCGCGGAGGAAGGGGGACATGACGCGATCCATCCCGAACTGGGAACGCCGGAGGATCTGCGAAATCTCATGGACGCGGCGTCGAAGCGCGGCATTGAGATCGCGCTGGATATCGCGTGGCAGTGCTCGCCGGACCACCCCTTTGTGAAGTCGCATCCGCAGTGGTTCCGGCAGCGTCCGGACGGCACGATCCAGTATGCGGAGAACCCCCCCAAGAAGTATCAGGACATTTACCCCGTCAATTTCGAGACGACGGACTGGCAGGCATTGTGGACGGAATTGCGCCGCGTGGTGCGGTATTGGATTGACCTGGGCATCCGCATCTTCCGGGTGGACAACCCTCACACGAAGCCGTTCCCCTTCTGGGAGTGGCTGATCGACGACATCCACCGCGATCATCCCGACGTCCTGTTCCTGTCCGAGGCATTCACACGCCCCAAGGTGATGTACGAACTGGCCAAGCGCGGATTCACCCAGTCGTATACGTATTTCGCCTGGCGGAATGTCAAATGGGAAATCGAACAGTACATGACAGAGTTGACGCGGACGGAAGTCGCGGAGTATTTCCGCCCCAACTTCTGGCCGAACACGCCGGACATTCTCAACGAGTATCTTCAAACGGGCGGGCGCCCGGCGTTCATGATCCGCCTGATCCTCGCGGCGACGCTGACGGCCAGCTACGGCATCTACGGACCGGCGTTCGAGCTCTGCGAGCACATTCCCCGGAATCCGGGCAGCGAGGAATACCTGCACTCCGAGAAATACGAAATCCGGCAGTGGAATCTCGACGCCCCGCACAGCCTCAAGGAGCTCATCGCCCTGGTGAATCGGGCGCGGCGGGAGCATCCCGCGCTGCAATCGAATGATTCGCTCGTATTCCACGGCATCGATAACGATCGGATTCTGCTGTACAGCAAATCGCATGCGGAATCGCAGGACCGGCTGCTCATGGCCGTGAACCTCGATCCCTACCATGCCGCGTCAGGCTGGACGCAGCTCGACCTGGGTGCCCTGGGGCTGGACCCCGGTGCATCCTACCAGGTCCATGATCTGCTGACGGATCAGTGGTTCACGTGGAGCGGAGACCGCAATTACATTCTGCTCGATCCGCACACGATGCCGGCGCACATGCTGCGCATTCAGCCGCGTCCGCGGAGTGAGCGGGACTACGAGCAATATAAGTAAGGTCGCGACGGTCGCGGGCCGACGGTCGGCGCCGGGGGCGGACCTGGCGGAGCGCCGCGTCGAGCCTGCCTGCATTGGACGCCGATCGCAGAAACATCGTGGGAGTCAGCATTGAGCAAGCGAACCAGCATCGTCGATACGGTTGATCAGCCGCCCACTTCGCGGAACAGTCTGCTTACCGAGGACGACATCTACCTGTTCAACGAGGGACGGCATTTCGATCTTTATAACAAGCTCGGGGCTCACGTGGTCGAATCGGGCGGGAGGAGCCTGACCCATTTCGGCGTCTGGGCGCCGAACGCGCGGGAGGTTTCGGTCATCGGCCCGTTCAATGACTGGACACCGGGGCGCCATCCCCTCCAGCCGCGCGGCTCCTCGGGAATCTGGGAAGGCGGATTCGAGAACGTCTCTCCCGGATGCATCTACAAGTACCACATCTCGTCGCATCAACGCGGGTACAGCGTCGCCAAGGCCGACCCCTTCGCCCGCTGCACCGAGCTCCCCCCGGGAACGGCGTCGGTCGTCTGGAACGGCGGGCACACCTGGCAGGACGGGGACTGGATGGAGCGGCGGGCATCGCAGAACATCCTCGCCGATCCCATCAGCGTCTACGAAATGCACCTCGGCTCCTGGCGCCGCAATTCTTCCACGCGGCAGTTTCTGAGCTACCGCGAGGTGGCCGATCCGCTCGTCGATTACCTGCAACGCGCCGGCTTCACACACGTGGAGTTCCTGCCCCTCATGGAACACCCCTTCTTCGGATCCTGGGGCTACCAGACCAGCGCCTATTTCGCACCGACGCGGCGCTTTGGCGAACCGGAAGACCTGATGTACCTCATCGACCGCCTGCACCAGGCGGGCATCGGGGTCATTCTCGACTGGGTGCCGTCGCACTTCCCCACGGACGAGCACGGGCTGGGATATTTCGACGGCACGCATCTGTACGAACATGCCGACCCCCGCCGCGGATTCCATCGTGATTGGAACACGCTGATCTTCAACTACGGGCGCAACGAGGTCCGCAGCTTCCTGGTCAGCAGCGCCATGTACTGGCTCGACAAGTTCCATGCCGACGGGCTGCGCGTGGATGCCGTGGCCTCCATGCTCTACCTGGATTACTCGCGCTCCGAAGGCGAGTGGATCCCCAACAAGTACGGGGGGCGGGAGGACCTGGAGGCCGTCGACTTCCTGCGGCAACTGAACGAAACGGTCTACGCACGCTATCCGGGCGTGCAGACCACGGCCGAGGAGTCCACCTCGTGGCCCGGCGTGTCCCGCCCCACCTACCTGGGCGGCCTGGGATTCGGTTTCAAGTGGGACATGGGCTGGATGCACGACACGTTGCAGTACATGTCGCGGAATCCGGTCTACCGCAAATACCACCACGATAAGCTCACCTTCCGCAACGTCTACGCCAGCTCCGAGAATTTCGTGCTGCCCCTCTCGCACGACGAGGTTGTGCACGGCAAGGGCTCGCTGCTGGGCAAGATGCCGGGAGACGACTGGCAGCGCTTTGGGAACCTGCGCCTTCTGCTGGGAAGCATGTACGCCACCACCGGAAAGAAGTTGCTGTTCATGGGAGCGGAACTGGGGCAGTGGAGCGAGTGGAACCACGACGCCGAGCTCGACTGGAACCTCCTGGAGTTTCCTTTCCATGAAGGTATGTTGCGCTGGGTAAGCGATCTGAATGCGGCCTATCGCCGGGAGCCCGCCCTGCATGACGGCGACTGCCGCCCCGACGGGTTCGAGTGGATCGATGCCGACGATTCACAGCAGAGCGTGCTGACCTATCTCCGCCGCGGAAACGGCCCGCGCGACACCATCCTGGTCGCGGTGAACTTCACGCCGGTGCCACGCGAGAATTACCGAATCGGTGTGCCCGCCAGCGGCTACTGGCAGGAGATTCTCAACAGCGATGCCGCCTTCTACGGCGGAAGCGGAATGGGCAACTACGGCGGGGTCCAGGCCGTTCCGGTCGCCTGGCACAATCGACCGCTCTCGGTGAAGATCACCGTTCCTCCCTTGGCGATTGTGATGTTCAAATGCCCTCCCGAAATCGTGACATGACGCAAGTGCATCCACTCGGCGCCGTCCCGTCGCCGGAAGGGACCTGCCGCTTCACGGTCTGGGCACCGCAAGCGGAAGCGGTGGAGGTCATCCTGGGCGAATCCGGCGACCGCTGTCACCGGCTGGACGCGGTCGATCGGGGCTATCACACCGGCGTGGCGGCGGACGTTCGTCCGGGGGCCCGCTATCGATTTCGCCTCGACGGCGAAATCGAACGCCCCGATCCTGCATCCTCCTCCCAACCGGACGGCGTGCACGGCTCTTCCGCGGTGATCGATCCGCGGTTTGCCTGGACCGACCGCCAATGGAAAGGCCTGCCACTCTCTCATTACGTTATCTATGAACTCCACGTGGGAACTTTCTCGGCCTCGGGCACCTTCGCCGGCGTGGAAAAGCACCTGCCGGCGCTGCGCGAACTGGGCGTTACGGCCGTCGAGCTCATGCCTGTGGCACAGTTCCCCGGCACACGGAACTGGGGCTACGACGGCGCCTACCCCTTCGCCGTGCAGAATTCCTACGGAGGCGCCGAAGGACTGAAGCATCTGGTGGATGCGGCGCACGGCCTCGGCATGGCTGTCGTGCTGGACGTCGTCTACAACCACCTCGGACCGGAGGGCAACTATCTCAGAGACTTCGGCCCCTACTTCACCTCGCGGTATCATACGCCCTGGGGACAGGCGCTGAACTTCGATGGTCCTGAGAGTGACGAAGTCCGTCGCTTCTTCATCGACAACGCCCTGCGCTGGGTGGACGAATTCCACATGGACGCCCTGCGTCTCGACGCCGTCCACGCCATCGTGGACAACTCCGCCTATCCGTTTCTCCGCGAGCTCACCGACGCGGTCCACGCCCGCGCCGACCACTTGGGCCGAGTGATCCACGTGATCGCCGAAACCGACGCCAACGACAACCGCGTCTGCCGCAAGCCCGGCCGCCGCGATCTGGGATGCGACGGCCAATGGTGCGACGACGTCCATCATGCCCTCCACGCGCGCCTGACAGGGGAACGCGACGGCTACTATGCCGACTTCGGATCGTTGGATGACGTCGTGGTGGCATTACGCGACGGCTACGTATACCAGGGACAGTATTCGGTTTTCCGCCGCCGCCGCCACGGCAGCTCGCCCGAGGAGCTTTCGCCCGGACAGTTCGTCGTCTGCATTCAGAACCACGACCAGGTGGGCAATCGGATGCTCGGCGACCGGCTGACGACGCTTGTATCGCCGGAGGCATCCAAGCTCGCCGCGGGAGCCGTCATCCTCTCTCCCTTCATCCCGCTGCTGTTCATGGGCGAGGAATACGGGGAGACGGCGCCGTTCCAGTATTTTGTCAGCCACAAGGACCCCGGCCTGATCGAGGCGGTGCGCAAGGGCCGGCGGGAAGAATTCGCCTCGTTCTCCTGGAAAGGCGAAACGCCCGATCCCCAGGCCGAGGAGACCTTTAACCGTTCACGCCTCAACCACGACCTGTCCCAGTCCGAGCCCCACTGCCGGATACGGGAATATTACCGGGCGCTGCTTCGACTGCGGTCCTCGTCTCCGGTACTCTCTGCGGCGGGCGTGGAATGGCATCAGGTTGAGGCGCTCGCGGGGACTTCCGTCGTGCGGATCAAGAGACAGCAGAACGACGCGGATGCTACGGCCCTGCTATTCCTGAATTTCGCCGAGAAGGCCGCCGCCGTGGAGCTTCCCGCGGACCGCAGGCCGTGGCGCATTGCGCTGGACTCCGCCGACCGGCAGTGGGCCGGACCGGGAGAGAATCGATCCGGCACCGCCGCCGGCGATCGAATCGACCTCTACCCCTATTCGATGGTGGTCTTGCTGCCCCAGCAAAGCCCGTAGAAGGGAACGTCACCGGCATGGATCGCTATGTGTGTGTTCACGGGCATTTCTACCAGCCGCCCCGCGAGAACGCCTGGCTGGAGTCGGTCGAGGTCCAGGACTCGGCTCACCCCTACCACGACTGGAACGAGCGAATCACGGCCGAGTGCTACGGCCCCAACGCCTGGGCGCGCATCCTCGACGGCGACGGGCGGATCGTCGACATCGTCAACAATTATGCCCGGATCAGCTTCAACTTCGGCCCGACTCTTCTGAGCTGGCTCGAGGAGAAAGCCCCCAAGGTCTACGCCGCGATTCTCGAAGGCGACCGCCTGAGCCGGGAACGCTACGCCGGACACGGCTCGGCCATCGCCCAGGCCTACAACCACATGATCCTGCCGCTGGCCAACCGGCGCGACAAATACACGCAGATTCGATGGGGCATCCGCGACTTCGAGCATCGCTTCCAGCGCGCCCCCGAAGGCATGTGGCTTCCGGAAACCGCCGTCGACAAGGAGTCGCTTTCCCTGATGGCCGAGCAGGGCATCAAGTTCACCGTCCTCTCCCCCTACCAGGCATCGCGATTTCGCAAGATCGGCGTCCGCCACTGGCGCGACGGCACGGAAGGCAAGATCGATCCGTCCCGTGCCTATCGCGTCCGCCTGTCACGCCGGCAGCAGATCACCGTCTTCTTCTACGACGGCCCCATCTCCCGCGCTGTGGCCTTCGAAAAGCTACTGGACAACGGCGAGACTTTCGCTAACCGATTGCTCAGCGGACTCAACGACTCCCGCGACTGGCCGCAACTCGTCCACATCGCCACGGATGGCGAAAGCTACGGCCACCACCATCGCGGCGGCGAAATGGCCCTGGCGTACGCCCTGCGCCATATCGAAGAATACCAGCCGGTGAAGCTCACGAATTACGGTGAATATCTGGAGAAGCACCCGCCCGAGCAGGAAGTGGATATCGTGGAGAACACGGCCTGGAGCTGCGTGCACGGCGTCGGGCGGTGGGAGCGCGACTGCGGATGCAACTCCGGCGGGCACGGCGACTGGAACCAGTCCTGGCGGGCTCCGTTGCGGAACGCCTTGAATGACCTCCGCGACACCCTCGCGGAACCCTACGAATCCCGCGCCAAGGAGCTGCTCAAGGATCCCTGGGCGGCGCGCAACGGCTACATCGAGGTCATCCTCGATCGCAGCGATCATTCCCTGGAAGAATTCCTCAAACGTCACGCCGTCGGCGAGCTCTCCCACGAGCAGACCGTCGACGCCCTCCGGCTGCTGGAACTACAGCGCCACGCCATGCTGATGTTCACGAGCTGCGCGTGGTTCTTTGATGAAATCTCGGGAATCGAAACCGTGCAGGTCTTACAGTACGCCGCGCGGACGCTGCAACTGGCCGAGGAAACGCTGGGCCGCTCCTTTGAAGACGAGTTCCTGGCCAAGATCGAAAACGCCAAGAGCAACATCCCGGAGTTCGAGAACGGCAGAAAGATCTACGAAATGTGGGTGCGACCCGCCCGCGTCGATCTCAAGCGGCTCGCCGTCCACTTCGCCTTCATCTGTCTGTTTGAGGACCAGCAGTGCACCACCTCGGTCTATGCCTACGATGTCCGCGACACGCGCCACGAACATGCCGAGGTCGGACGGATGCGCTACCTCGTCGGCCGGGCGCAATTCTCTTCGCGCATCACCCGGGCCCATACGTCCTTGAGCTACGCCGTGCTGCACTGGGGCGATCACAATCTCATCGGCGGCGTCCGCGAGTTCGAAGACGACCCGGCCTTCGAATCGCTCCGCCAGGACGGCCTCGATCTGTTCCGCAAGGCGAACATCGGCGGACTGACGGCCTTTCTCAACGAACGGTTCGGGGCCTCGGTGTACTCCATGGCCACGCTCTTCAAGGACGAGCAGCGCCAGGTGATCAGGCACGTCGTCGCGGAGCGGATGGCCGAGGTGGACGAGCAGTTCCGCGTTCTTCTCGATCATCATGCGCCGCTGACGCGCTTCATGATCGATCTCTCGCTGCCCGTTCCCCGGCAGTTGCGGGTGATCGGGGAGACGGTACTCGGGACACGCCTGCGATCCATCCTCCGCGAGCCGGATCCCGACCTTCAGCAGGCCCGCGCCACGTGGAAGGAAATGAAGGACTGGCCGGGACTGGACCTGGATATCGAACAGCTCGGTCACACGTTCGATGAGACCATGCATCGACTGATGGAGCGCCTGTCCGAATCCCCGCGCGACCTGAACGTCCTGCGCCAGTGCGCCGAGTTCGCTGCGTTCATTCGCGAGACGAGCGTGCCCATGAACCTCGCTGAGTCGCAGAACATTCTGCACGGCCTCCAGGAGGACGTCCGCGGCGATATGCAGTCCAAGTCGCAGGGCGGCGACGACCAGGCGGGCCAGTGGTGCCAGCAGTTTGACGCGCTGGCCGGAGCCCTGTGGTTCAAGACGAGTTAGGTCATGCAAACGCCACTGGTGGCCACCTACCGGGTCCAACTGCAACCCGGGTTCGACTTCAATGCCGCCGCCTCGGTCGTCGACTACCTTGCCGGCATCGGGATCAGTCATCTCTACTGCTCCCCGTGCCTTCAGGCCGCACCGGGCAGCACGCACGGATATGACGTCGTCGACCCCACGAGCGTCAGCGCCGAACTCGGCGGCACCGCGGGATTCACCCGCCTGTGCGACGCCCTGCATCGCGCCGGAATGGGCCTCATTCTCGACGTGGTCCCCAACCACATGGCCATCAGCGGGCGAGCCAATGCCTGGTGGTGGGACGTGCTCGAGAACGGTCCCTCCAGTCTGTACGCCCGCCATTTTGATGTCGACTGGGACCCGCCCGAGTCCAAGTTTCGAAACCTGATCCTCGTCCCCATTCTGGGCGATCGCTATGGAAAGGTGCTCGAATCGGGAGAGCTGGCGCTGCACCGCGAAGGCGGACACTTCTACCTCCGCTACTATGAACACGAACTGCCCATCGGCCCCCGATCGCTCGAAGACGTACTCAACGCCGCGGCCATGCGCGCGCCCTCAGACGAACTGTCCTTCCTCGCCGGCGCCTTCGGGCGTCTTCCGCAGGCCACGCGGACGGACTTCTCCAGCGCCGGGCGGCGGCACCGCGACAAGGCCGTGCTCGCCCGGTTGCTTGAGCGACTATGCACGGCGCAGCCCGCCGTCGCCGAGGCCATCGATGCCGTGCTCTCCGAATGGCAGCGGCTTCCCGCCGCGATGGACGCCCTGCTCAAGCGGCAGAACTACCGCCTTGCCTTCTGGCGAAACGCCGAGCGCGAAATGGGCTACCGGCGCTTCTTCGACATCAACAGCCTCATCGCTCTCCGCGTCGAGGACGAAAACGTCTTTCACGATACGCACGGGCTGATTCTCCACTGGGTCCGCGAGGGCAAGGTGGACGGACTGCGGATCGATCACGTCGACGGGCTGCGTAATCCCGGCCATTACCTGCGGCGGCTCCGTGAGGCCGCCCCCAAGGCGTGGGTCGTCGTGGAGAAGATTCTTCAGCCGGACGAATTGCTTCCCGCGGACTGGCCCGTCGCCGGCACAACCGGATACGACTTCCTCGCCGCCGTCAACGGACTCTTCGTGCACCCCCAGGCCAGGACGCGCCTGACGGAGTTCTACGTGGAATTCACCGAGGAAAGCACCGATTTCGCGGAAGTCGTTCACGATCGGAAGGAGCTCATCCTTTCCACGAGTCTCGGCGCGGACGTGAACCGCCTGACCTCTCTCCTGCTGAGAATCTCGGGCAGCCGGCCGGTGTCCCAGGACTTCACTCGTCACGAATTGCACGAGGCGCTCCGCGAGGTTGTGGCCGGCTTCCCCGTCTACCGCACATATATCGTCCCGGATCGGGGCTCGCCCGCTGAAGGGGACTCCGCGATCATCCAGACGACCATCACCACCGCGAAACAGCGCCGCGAGGATCTTGATGCACGGCTGTTTTCCTTTCTGGAAGACCTGCTTCTGCTGCGCCTGACGGGCCGTCGCGAAACGGAGTTTGTGCAGCGTTTCCAGCAGCTATGCGCCCCGACCATTGCCAAGGGCGTGGAGGACACGGCCTTCTACGATTTCAACCGCTTCGTCGCCCTGAACGAGGTGGGCGGCGAGCCCGATCACTTCGCGACAAGTCTGGCCACCTTTCACGAAGGAAACGCCCGAAGGCAGGTCCGCTGGCCCGAATCCATGTTGACCACATCCACGCATGACACGAAACGAAGCGAGGATGTTCGCGCCCGCCTGGCGGTATTGTCGGAGATGCCCGACGACTGGTGCGCGGCCGTGGAGCGTTGGTCAACGATCAACGAACCGTTGAAAACGAATGGATACCCGGATCGCAATACCGAGTATCTTCTGTATCAGACGCTGGTCGGCGCCTGGCCGATCGAGCTGGAGCGGCTCTCGGCGTACGCACTCAAGGCGGCGCGGGAAGCCAAGCGGCACACCTCGTGGACCGATCAGAACGCCGAATACGAAGAAGCCTTGGGGCGCTTCGTGGAGGGCATTCTCGGCAACGAGCCGTTCGTCCGTGACCTCGAAGCCTTCGTTGAACCGCTCGTCGTTCCCGGTCGCATCAACGCGCTCGCCCAGGTTCTTGTGAAGCTCACCGCACCGGGAGTGCCCGACACCTACCAGGGAACGGAGCTCTGGGACCTGAGCCTGGTCGATCCGGACAACCGCCGGCCGGTGGATTTCGACCGTCGCCGGGCATTGCTCGCCGAATCAGCCGACAAGGGACTTACGCTTGATCAGATTGCCGAAGAGTCCGGCACCGTCAAACTGGAGTTGATTCGTCGGGCGCTGGCCGTCCGTCAACGACTGCCTCTGTCGTTCGGCCCCGAAGGCAGCTATGAACCGCTCCTTGCCGAAGGCCGGCGATCAGACCACGTGGTCGCCTTTATCCGCGGGGGTGAAGTGATCACCGTCGTTCCGCGCTGGTGGCCGACACTCCCGCGACGGTGGGAAAACACGACGCTGACCATCCCGCCGGGCAGGTGGCATAACGAACTCACCGCCGAAGAAACAAACGAGGGCGCCAGGTCGATGGAATCGCTTCTGAAGCGTTTTCCGGTCGCTTTGCTGACCATCGTGCATTGACGCTTGAGATCCGCTGTTACCACGTGGTGACTTGCCGGAGTGCGCGAATTTGGTACAGTTCGCCGCCTGACAAGCTGGGGTCCGGTTCGATTCTGAAACCGGATCGAGGTTCTGGTTTTTTCCTGAGATGTGAAAGGACTTGTCCATGATGAAGAAGGTACTTTCGGCGGGTGGTCGCATGCTGGTTGTGGCCGCGGTGGCGCTTTTCGCCGGTTCGATGTTGACCTCGACGGGTTGCGCGTCGAAGGGCAAGTGCTGCGAGGCGAAGATGACGGCCGACGGCAAGTGCAGCAAGGACTGCAAGGGCGACTGCAAGAACTGCTCCGGCTGCAAGAAGGCCGGCAACTAGCGACCAGAATCCGGATCGACGACGGGTCGATCGACAGTTTTCGCAAGACGGGAGCGCGTCGTTTCACGATGCGGCTCCCGTTCTTTTTTTGCCACAGGGGCCAAGGCCCCGTGTCGCTCCCCTTCCGCACGGCCCGCTTCCTCCGACAGGTCATTCAGTTACGAAATTTCATGGGCAATCCCCGTCGTTGACCGCAAACTGCCTTGGGACACCGGTCCCGGATCGGGTATACTGGGCCACGTTGTGTCTGATTCAAACGTAGTACACGCGGGAGACGGACCATGTACGGCGGCGAAATCCACATCACACCGGGAATGCAGCGCTACATCGACCGGAACAACGACTACCTCGCCCGGCGAAGCCAGTACATCCGCGACGTGGTGAAGAAGTGGCGGTTCGACACGATCGCCGTCCACGGTCTGTACACCGTGCAGGACGCGTTGGAGGATTACCAGGGCTCGATCATCGAGCCCATCTTCATGAGCACATCGCAGGCGTTTCGCGACAGCGACGAAATGGCGGCCGCCCTGGCTTACCTCATCCCCTCCTGGACCTATTCGCGCATTGCGAACCCCTCGACCTACTATTACGAATGGACGCTTGCCCTGCTCGAGGCCTACGGCTTCGACGGCGAGACCTCGGCCTGTTCCACTTCGTCGGGCATGGCGGCGATCATGACGGCCGTACAGCCGTTCCTCGTTCACAAGAAGCACCATGTTCTGGAGCCGCGGAACTTCGTGGCCACGGCCCAGTGCTACGGGGGGACGTTCCAGCAGTTCAAGGTCCGCCTGATGGAGGAGCGGGACATCGAGGTCCGCTGGGTGGAGGACCCCACGAACATCAACGAGTGGGCGGAAAAGATCGACGAGAACACGCGCTTCCTGTACGGCGAACTGCCTAGTAATCCCGGGCTGGGGTTCTTCGACGTGGCCGCGGTGGCGGATCTCGCCCACAGCCACAACCTGCCGCTGATCTGCGATACGACGGTCGCCACGCCCGCCCTGCTGCGGCCCATCTGCCACGGGGCGGATCTGGTGGTCCACTCCGCGACCAAGACGCTGACCAGCAGCGGATTCGGCGTGTGCGGCGCGGTCATCGCCCGCAACAACCTCATCACCAACATTGATAACGATGCCCTCAAGCGCGACTTCGCCCTGTACGTGAAGTATCTGCCCAACCGCGACCACGGCCCCAACCTGCACCCCATGCAGGCGGTGATGACGCTCAACGACATGCGCACGCTGCGCTCCAAGGTGGACCTGATGAGCTGCAACACCATGAAGGTGGCGCGGTTTCTGGAAGAACATCCCATGGTGGAGAGCGTCGAGTACCTGGGTCTGCCCAACCATCCACGGTACGAGCTGGCCTCGAAGTACATGTGGCTGGTGGACGCCGAGTACGACGAGCAATACGGCAAACCGGTAAACCGCTACGGGCATTTGATGTCCTTCTGCGTGAAGGGCGGGCCGGAGCCGACGCGACGTTTCTTCGATGCCTTGGAGCGGGTCTGGCGGGCGACGGACCTGGGCCGGATCAAGAGCGTGGCCACGATCCCGGCGATCTCCACGCACCAGCAGCAAGGCGAGGAAGGCCGCAAGCTGGCGCACATCCCGCCGAACATGGTCCGCCTGTGTGTCGGGGCCGAGCATCCGGACGACATCATCGCCGACCTCGATCAGGCGCTGCATCGCATTTCGACGCGCGCGGCCGTGGGTGTGCCGAGCAAGGCGGGGCTCTAGGGGCCGCCGACGACGCGACACCGAACATGCCTGGTCTGCCTGTGTTGCGCGCGGCGCCGGGATTGCTGCGCATCCGGGCGAGCTTTCGTTGCTTTGAATCTGGCGTGGTTTGCCGGGACACGATCGGCACTCCTTTCGGTTTGCAGAGACGGGACAACTCCCGAGCCGGGCCGTGGCGGACTCGAGGTCCCTCTACAGGTAATAACGCGCAAGGGCGCGCACTCGGCGCGGCGCACAAAGTGAGCGCCCCGCAATGGGGCGCCGGTTACTAAGTTGAACGTTCAACTTAAAATGTCAGCGACAATGGCTAAATGTTTCTTTCAGTTTATTTTCCTGAAGCGTCGGGGATTGTTGGTGTGTTGAAATGAGGCGCGCGGCCGGAATGGCGATTGGCCAGTCATTTGCCTCTGTCGGGGCAGGAGCGGGATGGTTGAAGGCGGACGATCGCGGGGGACGGTGGAGCGGAGGGAGTGTCAATTGTGTCCGACGCTTCGCAAGGGGGCGGCGTCATGAGCATGGCGGCGCTCGCCTGCGGCTCGCTTGGCCATGGCACCCGGCGCTCAATTCAAGATGTGCTTGGCCGAACTCTCACAGGAGTCGCACCCTGCGAGGCTATCTTGAATGCATCAGAACCCCGGCGCCACTTTTCCGTCCGGGCCGACATATTGCCCGTCCCCCAGCGTGCACCTTCTGGCGGCGCTGATCACCTGGGGAGGGATCTGCCTATCTCCGATAGCCAGTTGAATTGTCGCGTCGTTCAGGTACCCGACGCCAATCGCCCGACCGTCTTCGTCAAGGACTTGGATTTCATAGACTGAGTCGATCGTTGGTCGATCGAATCCTCGAAGTTTGCGAACAGAGCACCATTCTACCATGACTCGCCTAATCTCCGGGGAGGGAAAACCCATTCGTTACCGGTGGATTATGTTCGCCGACCCTCCAGCGCCAGTACGCGGTGTCAGGCTTCCCAGGGTAGCGCAACTCCCCGAAACGCAAGCATTTGGGGATCCTCCCGCTGTACGGTCGCCTTATCAAAGGGCCAACGAGTCTTGCCGAGCTCCTTCATAAAAAGGAAGCGCAAGAAGTGCCAGATATCGGAAGCAACGATATACACAGGGGTATTGTCGTCTACACTCGCCTCCACGAAAAGCACAGGCTCTCCAAATCCGAACTCTTTGGCAGTTGAAACAATGTAGTAATTACCGCAACCGTCGCCAGCTATCGGAATCCATTTCCGGGCGATCCAATTGGGGTGTAACTCCAATAACCATTGCATGTCGAGGGTTTTTCTCGACGTTTGGATTCCCATGATTCCGCCCGGGCCCACGCACGGTCCATTGGTCACGCCGAGCCACTGGCGTACAGCAGGTGGCAGCTTAAGCCGCGTTTCCTTCTCGAATGCATTTTTCATCTCATCAGTTGCCCCCGACGGAATCGAATCCTCCGGCGGCCTGGGTACTTCGCTCAGCAATGCCTCTACCTCATTGGCAATCGATTTCATGGACCCACCTTCATTTGGGGAATACCCATGCGTCAGAGAACATGTCATCAATCTTAAGAACTTGCTCCATGAGTTCAACCTGTGATGGTGTTCGCCCCGCTAGCGATCTCTTCCAGGCATTCCATTCATTGTTGATGAGCACGTGCGTTGGCGCGTCAACGCCAACAAGATTTGACAACCTATTGGGATCGGCCCGACCAAGCACGTGTGACCACTCAAGTGGAACCCGATGGTGGATTTGGAGATTATCCCAAACGGCCCTCCGTCCCGTGGCTCGCTCCCAAATCGCCCGTGCCTCTGTCCTTAGCGCATCGCTTGCTTCGCGGGAAAGCTTTGACCCAACGGTAACGGGCGCGGTCCCAATCCCGAAGAACTCTCGCTGCGCGCTTGTACCGGCGTCAAGTGTTTCCAGCAAGGCCCGTCGGCCACCGGCACGGTTGGCAAAATACCGAAACGCCCTTCGGCCAAGCCCAACGACACCACGCGCCACCTTGAATCCAATGTAACCGACCGTAAGCTTAAACGTGATTACCTGATAAGCATCATAGTACGCGATGCCTCGGTCGATGCCGGAGAAGTCGAACGCGTCGTCAGAGAAACTGATGATATCGTCGATTACCGCACTGCGTTCGTTCTGAAGGAAGGCGACGCCTTTGAGCGCGTCGACGGTCGAGACGGCCATGTCGGCATAGTGTCCGAACATGTCGCCCTGAATGCCCATGCCGCCGCTCACGTCTGCATACGAAAATAACCCGCTGGGGTCGGTGCGGTTTGGCGGGGTGCTCTGGGTGTACTCATAGAAATTCATCCCGTCGCCGTATTGGAGTTCGTAGGCGGGGGAGACGGTGACCATGGGGAAGTCACCCTGGTAGTGCATGGTGGCCTGAATGAGCAGGGCCGTGCCGTTGGGGTCGCGCTGGAGGTAGCGGCCGGTGACGGGGTCGTAGACCGCCTCGGCGGGCGTGACGGTTATGCCGAAGGTGAAGGCGAAGATGACGGCCAGGGAAATGCTCTTGCGGAAGCGATAGGTAAAACTCATGGGTTTGGTTCCTGATCAGGTGATTGCGGTTGCGGCGATTGCTGTTGTGGTGAATGCTTCGGCGAGGTCGCCGGAGGCAGGTCCGGGAGAACCGTCGGGGCCGCGCTTTCGCGCGAGGAAGCGTTATCGGACTGGCGCTGCGCTTGCACTCGCTGTTCGAGCCTGCGGTGCATGTCCTCGGCGATGAGGCGGCTCAACTCCTGGTTGCGGCGATTGGTCTCTTCGATGTATTGCTGCGTGTGCGAGACGGGCGGCTTCCATTGCTCGGGAAAGCGC